>JBPCQG010000312.1:0-11405 GCA_050998315.1 Chitinophagaceae bacterium | reverse complement strand
CTATGGATGAATAAGCGAATATGCGTATACTCGGTGCAGGAGGGTAACGATTGGTTCTGGTTGTACTTGCTAATAAGCTAAACCATTCATTGGCCACATCAGAGCTGTATTTTTTTGTGTGCGATAGAGAGCTTTGGCTTTTTGCTGCTTTTGATGCAATTTGTTCTTGAACTTGTTCAGGAGCTAAAAGCTTTTCTTTTTTACAGGATATGTTCCAGAGAGTGATGAATAATATCATCAATGTGAAGAGGAACAAAGAAGTTGTAGATTGTTTCATGTTTGTTTGTTTAACAAAGTGGCTAAAAAGTTTTTGCATTTAATGCAGTCATTGATAACAAGTGTAAAACTATTCTACAGGAAAGACTGATTTCAAATTATGCGGCAGTCTAAACCTTTTCTGCGACAGAAAATAGATCGGGTAAGACAAAAAGGCTTTATCTAGTGAGGTTATTGAACTTTATAATGAAAAAATCAACATAACCAGGAAAGAAAAATTCCTATGAAATATTATTTGCGGTTTAAGAAACCCTGAGCGTAGAGCCATTCTGCAAACGATTTATCCATGTTGAAGCAGGTTTTCCACGCAATCCATGACTTCCCTTTGAACATAAATGCAACTCTGCAGATTTTTTTGTGGTAATGCAAATTAATTTTTATTCAATTCAAGACGTTAATCATATTGCAATTATCTTTTCTGCGACTAAACAACTTAGTCGCATTTTCTATTGAGTTTACCTCATTTCTTTTGCAGGTGTTCTATTTTATTCATTTAATAAGTATTTTTAAAATACTAAATGATCAGTCAGGAATTTATATTTTCCAATAAACCTTCATACCGAATAAGGCGGCATGTTGCTTTTTGGTTTTGCTGGTGGTTGTATATAGCAACTACTCATGCTGCTAATCCTATGGGAAAACCTGAAATTTCTTATTTCAGAAATCTTCCGTTTACTCTTTCTGAAGCTCTATTAATACTGCTACCACAGATAGTATTTACTTATTACCTACTATACTTTGTTACCACTAAATTTCTTTTAAAAAACCGATATTGGGCCGGATTTGCATGGGCAATACCTGGCTGGTTTATTTCAGTGTTATCTACAATATTTCTGGTCAGCAATGTTAACGCTGAAATACTTTCTTGGTTTCTTCCGGAAAAATATTTGCTAAACACAACACGACCACCAGCTGTTAATTTTTTTATGGGGCTCATGCTTGCAACAAAAGGAGCATTGACTGTAGCTGGAATAGCAGTAGCTATAAAGTTCATCAAACATTGGTATTTGAAAGAGCAGCGTAATCTGCAATTGCAAAAGGAAAATAGCGAAGCACAGTTAATGTTATTAACAGCCCAGGTACATCCTCATTTTTTATTTAATACTTTAAATAACATTTATTCGCAAATACAAACAGAATCTCCAAAGGGGTCAAAAATGATTCTCGAGCTTTCTGATATGTTACGTTACATTCTTGCCGAAGGAAATAAAACTAACGTTCCCCTTTTAAAAGAATTAGAAATGATCCAGCATTATATTAATCTTGAAAAGGTGAGATACGGAAATAAATTGGAAGTACATCTATCACTGCCCGAAGAGACTGGGAATTTGCAAATTGCACCTTTGTTACTTCTCCCTTTTGTAGAAAATTGTTTTAAACATGGCACTAACAAGTTTCTTAGAAATCCATGGATAAATTTAAAGATCGAGATAAAAGAAAATAATTTGTATTTCAAGCTTATAAACGGAAAAGAAGTTAATGCCCCACAAGAATTTCCTAAATCAGGTACAGGTATTCCCAATGTGAAAAAACGGCTCCACTTATTGTATCCCGGGAAACATGAGATAAATATCTCTGATGATATAGATGTTTTTGTTGTAAATCTTTGGCTTCAACTTTCCAGCATTGAAGCTGATACAGTATCATTAATTGAATCAAAGCCTGCAATTAAATATGGCAAACTTGAACCATATACCTATTAAATGCCTGATAGTAGATGATGAGCCTTTAGCCCGTGATGTCATTCGTAGGTATATTGAGAAAGTTCCTATGCTACAGCTGGTAGGAGAGTGTGGAAATGCAATTGATGCTTTAATGTTATTGCAGAATGAAGCTGTTGATCTTATCTTTTTAGATATACAAATGCCGCAATTAACAGGTACCGAATTCGCAAAGGCGCTCAGAAATGCTCCTAAAATAATTTTCACTACCGCGTTTAAAGAATATGCAATAGATGGATTTGAATTAAATGCAATTGATTATTTATTGAAACCAATTCCTTTCGATCGTTTTTTACGGGCTATTACCAAAGCTTATCCGCAAACATCAGTGGACATTAATCTTCAACAAACCGCTATAACAAATAAGAAAAATAATTCCGGCTTCATTTTTTTAAAGGCAGATAGAAAAATGATAAAGGTAACACTGGATGATATTTTATATATAGAAAGCGCCAGGGATTACCTGAAAGTGTTCACTCACGATAATTCAATAATTACAAGACAAACGATTTCATCAATCGAAGCGATGCTTTCCGAAGATGAATTCATTCGCATACACCGTTCATTTATAGTGTCAGTAAAAAAAATAAGTTCATTTACTCATGATAGGATAGAAATTGGGAATAAAGAACTTCCCATTGGTAAATTTTATTTGAATAGTTTTCTTAAGCTACAGAAATAATATAATATCAATACCAAAACGCCAGTTTATGAAACAACTGATTTTTATCATTCTGCTCATATCTTCTATTAATGCACTTTTTGGTCAATCTCTTAATCTCATAGAGCAGGTAACAGATCTAATAACAAATGAACCTTTAGCCGCTGCAAGCATTATTAATAAACAAACTAACAAAGTTTATACAACAGATAAGGAAGGTTTATTTACAATAACTGTCGCTAAAACAGGTGTATTAAATATCATTATTTCCTTTGCAGGATATGAAACAACCGGGATATTTATTAATCATGAAAATCCAGAAAAATTTTATCTGGTTAAGCTTACGCCAACCTATAAAGCTGGTGATGAAATAGTAATTTCTGCTACCAAACGTCCTGAAAAGATCATTTCTGCACTGGCATCTATCCAGGTGATTAAAGAAGCAATCATTGAAATAAGAAAGCATACCGATAAGGGAAGCATCAATAACAACACGAACGGTTCTGATACCAAAGCAGTAAAAGCTTTGTGTGAAGCTGGATTGAACAGTATACGTGTAAGTACGAATTCAGTAAGGGAAGAAATATACACCCCTTACTACAGACCTAATAATTATAATTTTAAAGATATAATTAAAAGCCTTAAAGTGGTTAAAAACTTTTGGAGGATGGACAAGCATAAATTATTTTGTTTTTCCCGGAATGACAGATAATGTAGATGAATATGAAGCATTGAGAAATTTAACAAAAGAAACAGGTTTAAAGATGATACAGTGGAGAAACTTTAATATTGATCCTGACTGGTATTTAGAAAAAATCGGTATTGCTGATTCAGGCGAATGCATAGGTATAAAACAAATGATGGAACTTATAAGAGAGGAATTCCCAAATTTAAAATTTGGTTATTTCAATCCTTCAATAGAGAGAATAAAAGGAAATTTTGAAATGGATTTTGCTCATTAGTCTGAACCATGATTTGGGTAGATTATCGGATTATATAGATTATAGTTCATTAGCTTCTGTTTTCTTATATTTTTTTTCTCATTAATCTCATAAATCCACCAAATCATGGTTCAGACTATTTCAAATAACCTTTAATATATTTTATCCAGGTATTTATAAAAAATGCGTTGCTTGCATTACTTAATTTGGCATCACTTAAATGCATGGTCACTTTTGTACCATCGCAATCGGTTGTTAAAGCCACATCAAGCCGCTCCTCATCAGATAAGGGGACGATTACGCCAATAAATTTGGTTTTGCCCACACTAACATCAATTGCTTCCGGCTTTTGGGTTTTTTTATTAGACAGTGTTGCTCCAATTTTTTCCAGTTCAGCAATAAACTGGGAGATCTTTTCTTTTTCAACAGGAAATAAATTTTTGTAGCTATGTTCCTGGGTTACCGTATTGGTAAACGAGATCGGCTGGGTCATTCTTTTATCAATCAATATATACTTTTGAGAATAGCAAAAAGTAGAGATAAGCAGTAAAAGGGCCGGTAAAAAATATTTCATAGTTCTTTTAGTCTGTAAAATTAGAAAATTAGTTATACTCTCCAAATACCTCTCTCAAAGTATTTGATATTTCCCCAAGTGTGCAGGAGTTCTCAACGGCTTCAATTACAGCAGGCATTAGGTTTTCACCGGTTATGGCTGTATCCTTTATAGTCTGCAGACAGGCAACTGCTTTTTGACTGTCTCTTTTTTCTTTCAAAGATTTTAATTTGTCAATTTGCAATTGTCTTATACTATCATCAATTTTAAAAGAAGGAGGTAAAGTATTTTGTTCATTTTTAAATTTATTTACACCAACTATTATTTTTTCTCCTGATTCAATTTTTTGCTGGTACTTATATGCGCTCTTTGCAATCTCATTTTGAATGAATCCCTGCTCAATAGCAGCTACACTTCCTCCCATGATATCAATTTTATCAATCAGTTTCCATGCTTCGGTCTCCACTTCAGTAGTAAGCGATTCAACAAAATAACTTCCTCCCAGTGGGTCGGCTGTATCGGCAATACCACTTTCAAATGCTGTAATCTGTTGAGTTCGTAAAGCGATACCTGCAGCTATTTCAGTGGGAAGATTCAATGCCTCATCGTACCCATTGGTATGCAGACTTTGTGTTCCTCCTAAAACTGCCGCCAAAGTTTGGATGGTAACCCGGCTGATGTTATTCATGGGTTGCTGTGCTGTTAATGTACTCCCCCCAGTTTGTGTATGAAAGCGAAGCATCATTGCTTTCTCATCTGTTGCCCCCGCCTCCTTCATTATCTTAGCCCACATCCTTCTTGCAGCTCTGAATTTTGCGACTTCTTCAAATAAATTATTGTGTGCATTAAAAAAGAAGGAGAGGCGTTTTCCAAAAATATTTATGTCTAAACCTTTATCCATGGCTGCTTTTACATAAGCCTTTCCATTGCTAAGAGTAAAAGCAATTTCCTGTACAGCAGTGCTGCCTGCCTCACGAATGTGATAACCTGAAATAGATATGGTATTCCATTTTGGAAGTTCCTTACTGCACCATTCAAACATATCTGTTATAATACGCATAGAAGGCTTGGGAGGATAGATATATGTTCCCCTGGCTGCGTATTCTTTTAGAATATCATTTTGAACTGTGCCTGTTAATTGAGAAAGATCAGCGCCTTGTTTTTTTGCCAGTGCAACAGAAAATGCCAGTAAAATAAATGCTGTAGCATTGATCGTCATAGAAGTGGAAATATCCTGGAGCGTTATATCTTTAAATAGTAATTCTATATCCTGCAAAGAATCTATTGCTACACCAACTTTCCCAACTTCGCCTTCTGCAAGCTCATGGTCGCTGTCATAACCAATTTGTGTAGGCAGATCAAATGCAACACTTAGTCCGGAAACTCCCTGGGATAATAAATATTGATAACGCTTATTACTTTCCTCTGCTGTACTAAAGCCTGCATACTGCCTCATTGTCCAGCGTTTACCTCGATACATATCTGGTTGAATTCCCCTGGTGAACGGATAAGTACCTGGATCCTCTCGAAACCATGAAGAAGATGCCTCCCCAAACCCCTCCGAGGGAGGGGCTTTTGAAACCTCATTCTGTGTATAGACTTTTTTTATTTCGATGCCTGAATCTGTATATTTTTTATCTGTCATTAATTTTGATAATTCAATTTTAAGAATATTCAATTTTAAGCCTCCGCTTCGTGGAGGCTTGGGAGGAGCTTTTTACATTATTTTCTTCGCTTCAAAGTTTAAAGCTTCTAAAACAATAGTATGTAAAGAGGCTTTAGGATTGCTCATCAGGTAATCAATTATTTGTTTATTCAAATCCATTGCTGATGCCTGGAAGGGAACTGTAACAGTTAGTTGATTTATAATGTAGATATTTTGTTCTTTTAAATTATGCACGGCTCTCCATGCTTCGGGTGAAACATATATCTGTTGGCTGATGTTGTATTCATATTCTGCTTTTATGGCTTCCACTAATGATGCCTGCATTTGCTTTGCAGAAATGCCGGCGTTTGGGATTCTCGAAATAAGATTATTTAAAGCGATTCTTTCGGCAAGCAAGGCTAGCCTTTCATAAGCCTGTAAGCGAAGCTTAATAGTTTCATTGTTTATGCCTGTTCTTTCTTTAATAGCAGCTTTCATTCCGCTGAATTCAGTAATAAGCCACACCAATACTAAAAGAACAACCGCAAGAAGAACTACTGCTATTGTCTCAAATGTTGACATACTCCTAATTTTCAGTAAAAATAAACATTCCAAAAGCAAAGATTTGTAAATTTGCGATTGTAATACAACTATATGGAAACCGTAACAATAGCTCCTGTAACTTTTACCACAGGTGCAATTAATGAAATAAAAAGATTGATGAATGAAGAGGATTTTGATGCCTCACAATATTTAAGAGTAGGAGTGAAGGGTGGGGGTTGCTCCGGGATGACTTATGTTTTGGGCTTTGAAAAAATAGAAGACAAGGATGAGATTTTTGAAATACATGGAATTAATTGCATCATAAATCCAGCACACGGAATTTATCTTACCGGAATGGAAATACATTGGGAAGGCGGATTAAACTCACGAGGATTTACTTTCACTAATCCGAATGCAACCAAGACCTGTGGATGTGGGACAAGCTTTGCGGTGTAAATTGTCTGAACAATTTTTTTTATATGTCACCAACAGATTTGAAAGAAACGCTTAGTAAAATTCAGGAAACTGATGATAAAGCATTGTTACATGAACTTTCAGTTTTGTTTGAACTTCATGAACCTGAAACACTTTATGAATTAAGTGATGAACAAAAAAAGAATATAAAAACTGCACAAGAGCAAATAAAATCTAATCAATTTCTTACAGATGATGAAGCCAACAAAGATATTGACCTATGGCTAAACAAATAATCTGATCACTACAAGCTCAAAGTGATAGAAAAGAAATTCTGAATTATTGGGTTGAAAGAATAAATCAAATATTTACAGTAAGAAATTAAACCTCCTCATAAGGAAAGCGATTAACTTAATTTCACTTCATCCGCATATAGGAGTTAAGACTGATATTGAAAATGTAAGAGCGAAAGTTCTTCGGGATTATTTAATTATCTATCAGGTATCAGAAAAGCGAATAGAGATTTTATCTATCTGGCATACCAAAAGAAATCCTGATGAATTAAGAGAAAGAGGACAATAATTTGCTTTCAACAATCCCAATGCAACCAAGACCTGTGGATGTGGGACTAGCTTTGCGGTGTAACTGCCTAAAGTGATTTACATCAATGTTGAGATCATTTTTGAATTGGACACCATCTACGGCAAATGATATTCCTGTATTAGCAATTACAATTACAATAAACTGCTTCATATAAAAAATTTAATTGTAAACCTCGTAATACTTAAGTCTATATTAGTGCAATGCTCTCTTCTTAATTATTCCGCCTTTTATATCATTAATGCTTTGATAAATAATAACTGCATCCGGATCGATTTTATTTATCTCGGTATGTAAATTGCCTACTTCAAGACGTGTAATAACAGTGTAAAGAATATCCTTATCCAAGCTCTTTGCTCCATGTCTTCCATATCCTTCCGACCCGGTATATATGGTAACTCCATGATGCAACTTATTAATAATTAAATCTTTTATCTCATCATTATAATCTGAAATTACGGTTACAGCAGTATATTCCTCAATTCCATTTACCACATAGTCAATCATTTTAGAAGCAGCAAAATAGGTTACAATGGAATAAAGCGCCTCTTCAACTCCAAGAAAAAAAACCGCAGCAGTAAAAATTAATACATTCAACAAAAGAATTACATCACTCACTTTTAGAATTGCCGAACTCCTGCTTAATAACACAGCAGCAATTTCAGTTCCATCAAGTACTGCGCCACCACGCATTGCCAAACCGATTCCGGTTCCAATAAAAAACCCTCCGAAAATCGCTGTCAGTAATTTATCAGGAGTAACATCAGGATAAGGAAAAAATGCAAGGCATAATGCAAGACCTAAGATGGCCAGTGAAGTTTTAATGGCAAACTTTAAACCTATCCGGCAGTAGGCTAAAATAATAAACGGCACATTCAGCAATGCCAATAATATTGAAATGGGGAAACCAAAGATATCGGTAAGCAACATTGATATTCCAGTTATACCCCCATCAATAAAATGGCTAGATAACAGAAATCCATTAATACCAAAACCAGCAGATACAATTCCTGTTATAATTAACAGGGTATCTCTAAAACGTACTTAAATAAAGTTTTTTCTTCTTTTGTTTTTGTTGGGGCATTTGTATAAAAATAATTTAAAAGAGTCAACCATAAAAAAACCCGCTTAAAAAACATAAGCGGGTTTAAAAATCTTATAAAATTTTTTATGCCTTAGCTGTTTTAACCTGCTTCACTGCTTTCTTTGCATTTTCTGTTGCATGATCAGCAGCACCTAATGGTTTGTCTTTTGCAAAGTCAACAAGAATTGGTGCTGCCACAAAAATAGATGAGTATGTACCTGTTGCCACACCAATCAGCATCGCAAATGCAAAACCTCTTGTAACTTCTCCCCCAAAAATAAACAGGATAAGCAACGTCAAGAACACTGTTACCGATGTCATAATAGTACGGCTTAATGTATCATTGATAGCGCTGTTGATAATAGTTGCTTTTGTTGCCCCTTTCATATTCTTACTGTATTCACGTATCCTGTCAAATACAATTACAGTATCGTTCATGGAAAAACCAATTACGGTTAAAATAGCTGCAATAAAATGCTGATCAATTTCCAGCGGAAACGGCACAATGTCTTTAAAGAAAGAGAACACTGCTAATGTGACCAATACGTCATGTAATAAAGAAACAATGGTTCCTAAAGAATATCTCCAGTCACGGAAGCGGATGAATATATAAAGAATGATGGCAAGCAATGCAAATATAGTCGCCTGTACAGCGCCTTTTTTAAGATCATCCGATATGGTAGGCTGAACCACCTGTGAGCCTTGTTTATTGTTCTTTAGAAAGCTTTCATATGTTGTGCCCGGTGCAAGTTGATTTTTCAGACCCATGTACAAACGGGTTTGCACTATACTATCAGCATTTTCAACTCCTTTCATAAATGATGTAGTGATATTTAAATGCCTGCTGTCGCCAACCGTTTTAATTACCGGGTTTTCCCCGTCAAAAGCATCTCTTAAATTATTTGTCACGTCAGTTTGTTTCACCGCTTTATCAAACTGGATAGTATAACTTCTTCCGCCTTTAAACTCCACACCTTCATGAAAGCCATTAACAAAAGAACCTACACCCAATATTAAAACAACAACAGAAATGGCGTAAGCCACCTTCCGGTATTCAATAAATTTATATTTCGCATTTCTAAAAACTCTTTTAGAAATGGCCGTGAAATATTTAAAATGCCTTTGTTTATTCGTCCATACATCCGTTACCAGTCTTGATAATAGAATTCCGCAAAACAGTGAAAGTGCTATACCCAACATTTGGGTTGTTGCGAAACCTCTTACCGGTCCGAGACCAAAGTAATACAAAATTGCAGTTGTTAAAAAGGTAGTAACGTGAGCGTCAAGAACCGGGGCAAGCGATCGCCGGTATCCATCATTTACAGCCTGGGCATAGCTTTTACCACGATTAAGTTCATCTTTAATTCTTTCAAAAATAATTACGTTGGTATCCACTGCCATACCGATGGTGAGCACTAAACCTGCAATACCTGCTGCGGTTAAAGTAGCGCCCAAGGCACTTAAAACGCCAACAGTAAAAAGTAAATTTAAAATTAGCGCTATGTTGGCAACCCAGCCTGCTGTGTTATAATAAACCAACATTAAAATAAATATTACGATAAAGGATATGCCAAAAGCTTTTGCGCCGCCATTTACAGCTTCTTTCCCAAGGGTTGGTCCAACAGTTTGTTCCTGTACTATTTTGGCCGGGGCATCCAGCTTGCCTGATTTTAAGATATTAGCAAGATCCTGAGCTTCTTCAACCGTAAAACTTCCACTTATTTCAGAATTACCTCCTTCAATAGGTCCGTTTACATTTGGCGCCGAATAAACAACATCGTCCAATACAATTGCAATTGGTTTCCCCACATTATCAGTAGTTAATTTTGCCCACGTTCTACTACCCGAAGGTGTCATCTGCATTTTTACTGAGGGTCTGCTTCTCTCATCATATTGTTGGCTTGCTTCTTCAACCCCTTCACCTTCCAGCTTCGCTTTATCACTTCCCGTGATTGTTTTAATGGCATACAGTGATACAAATTTTCTTCCGCTTTTTGCATCCTTCTCCTCAATGCCATATAAAAATTTAAGGTTAGCAGGAAAATTATTTTTTACAACATCAAGATTTAAATAATCATTCGCTTTAGCGGTATCTTTTAATTCAAGGTTTGCTATAGCTGAAGAATATTGTTGCTTCCCGCTTTTATCCTGCTGGGGTCCTATAAAGCGGATTGTATTAATCAAAGGTTTATCGTTTTTAGCAATTACATTTTTAGTAGTATCCTTTAATTCTTTAGTAGTATCAATTACGTTTTTGCTGGTATCGGGGGCTACACCGTTTAAATAATTTTGAAGTGCTTTATCAGCATCTTCAATATTTTTTCCTATCTCGCAAATATTATAAACTTCCCAAAATTGCAGGTTAGCTGAAAATTGCAATAATTTTCTCACCCTTTCAGCCTCCTGAACACCGGCAAGCTCTACTGTAATAATTCCTTTATTTTCATCAAGATTAATATTGGGCTGGGCAACACCAAATTTATCAATACGCCTTAATAATATTTTATAGGTTTGATTAATGGCGCCTTTTGCAATTGTTCTAAGTTCTTCTGTTACTTTATCATCACCATCAGAAACTTTTATATTTTTTCCTGCACCAGCAAATATTGAAGCAAGATTAGCAGAAGGATTTTGTTTTTTAAAAGCTTCTCTAAATAAAGTGATATAATCCGCATCACTATTGGCTTTAAGCCTTGTTGCTTCATTTAATGCATTGATCAATTGCGGATCTTTAGGATTATTGCTTAGGGATTTTATTAAACCTTCAAGACTTACGTCCATCGTAACGTTCATCCCACCTTGCAAATCAAGACCAAGATTCAACTCGTTCTCTTTACTTTTTTGGTATGTGGTACCGAGTACCGGATAAATTTTTGTATCCTTTGTACTATCCAGCAATCTTAGCAATCTGTGTTTTACCAGATCATCTTTTTCTTCGCCTTTTATACCGGGATAGTTATTTTTTAC
>JBPCQG010000301.1:0-4107 GCA_050998315.1 Chitinophagaceae bacterium | reverse complement strand
GCAGTGCCTTCTACAATGCCTCCCCAATATTTTGGAATAGATGAGGCAAGCTGCATGGCATTTGTTTCCGGAACATTTTTATCAACCAGTTGTTTTACAAGATTTGAATTTTCATCAAACGTTTGTGAACTGCTGCCCCCATAAGAATTAGGCATTAAAAGAGTAACGGTTTCACTTTTACCCAGGCTATATTGAAAAGCATAATCATTATCCAATCCAGTGGTTTTCTTTTGGGTAATTCCTTTCTCAGTAACCTCAATAGTTTTACCCCCACGCATTGTATATTTAGCATAGTCATACGTTGTAAGAAAAGTAACCCCGGAATTAAAAATACCAATCAGTGCTCCAACAAAAGCCAACGACAAAGCAACTGCCATGTGTTTCCATTCTTTATTTTTTACCCAGTGTATAATATAGCTAATCGTCATAAAACCGACTGCGATAAAAACATAATAATTTATCTGTGGATGATTGGCGGTGACTTCCATTGTGGCAAACAACGTTGTAACAGCGAGACCGATCCAGTATTTTTTTTCATACAGCCAAACAATGCCCGCAAGCAATGCCGGTGCAAATGCTATTGCCATCATCTTTGTTTCATGTCCGGCACTAATAATAACAGGATCGTATGTTGAATAAGCAAAGGCAAGTGAGCCAAAAATAGCAACAAATGGATTGCAGCGAAATGCTATACAAAGCAGGTAAAAGCAGATGCAGGCAAGTAAAAAAAAGTTTGCAGGAATTGGTAAACCAAGCGCAAGAATTTTACTAAAATTTAATAAGTAATTAGGTCCTTCAATAGCAACCTGGTAGTTGGGCATGCCGCTGAATAAATTGGTATTCCATAAAGGCAAAGTGCCGAATTTTTCTCTATAATCCAACGCATTTTTTGCCATCCCGTTTACACTTACAATATCTTGCTGTTGTAACACTTTGCCCTCAAAAGCAGGTTTACAAAACAGTATCGCTACAATTACAAATGTGGCAATCGCAAGTAAGTGTGGCAGCAGCTTTTTGAAATCAATTTTCATGAATATCTTTTCAGTAATGAGCGGCAATTTAAAGTTATTTTAGTGATTGTGATTATATATGACTCTTTACCTCCTTAGTTTTGGATAATTTTTAGAATATATAAAACCGGTTGTTGGAACTTCGTCCATTTTAAAAGAATGTATAAAGAAATGCGTCACCAAGGGTCAGGATAAATCTGCAACGAAAGATGATAGGCAGGAATACAACCGAAATCAAATAAAAAATTACAATTGGGATTACTTCCTATATTCTTAACTTGTTGACTAAACAAATTTTTATGCAAGAAAAGATTCTTTGTAAAACAAAAAAAGCATTAATTACTTTATTCCTCTTTTCTGTTTTTTTTACCTCTCGATCTCAAACTTCCAAAACAGAAATTTTGTGGGATACTTATGGCGTACCACATATTTATGGTAAATCCACAGCAGAAATGTACTATGCATTCGGCTGGTCTCAAATGGAAAGCCATGCAAATTTAATTTTACAATTATATGGACAGGCAAGAGGCAGAGCTGCAGAATATTGGGGGAAAAAGTATTTTAATTCAGATAAACAAATTTTACTTTTTAATTTGCCTGAACAGGCTAAAAAAAATTATGCCCTCCAAAAAGGTGAATACAAAGTTTGCCTTGATGCTTTTGTAAAAGGTATAAACGCTTATGCAAAAACACATCCTGATGATGTAGGAAAAGAGTTTCAGCAGGTTTTATCTGTGACAGCTTTTGATGTATTAGCTCACAGTACAAGGGTTGTCTGTCTTGAATTTTTAGGAGCTAATGATATAGCCATCAGCAAAAGATTAATATCGCCGGGTTCTAATTCCATAGCGATCGGTCCATCAAGATCAGAATCAAAAAATGCAATGCTGCTTACTAATCCACATTTGCCATGGTCAGATTTTTTTACATTTTATGAAGCACATTTAAATGCCCCTGGCTTTAGTGCCTATGGCGTATCCCTAATAGGTTTTCCCGGATTAAGCATAGCTTTCAATCAAAACCTTGGGTGGACGCACACAGTAAATACTATAGATGCAAGTGATAGGTATGAGCTTACTCTTAAAGATGATGGTTACCTGCTCGACAGTACAACATTCCCTTTTGAAAAAAAATCTATTAATATAAAAGTGAAACAGGATGATGGAAATATGAAGGAGGAAAATGTCACATTCAAATATTCAAAACATGGACCCGTGATGGGAGAAAAAAATGCCCGCCTGGCTGATGGAGTCGGGCAGGGCAAAGCTTATGCCGTTCGCATTGCAGGACTCGAGAATGCATTTATGGGGGAGGAGTATTTTAAGATGGCAAAAGCAAAAAATTTTGCAGAGTTTGAAACTGCTGTAAAAATGTTGCAAAACCCCATGTTTAATATTGTCTATGCAGATAAAACAGGTAACATCATGTACCTGTTCAACGGAAATGTTCCTGTAAGAAAAGAAGGTGACTGGAAGTTTTGGAATGGAACGATAGATGGCACGTCATCAAAATATATCTGGAGCAAAACACATCCTTATAACGATCTGCCAAAACTCTTTAACCCTGCTTCGGGCTTTGTACAAAATGCAAATGATCCGCCCTGGACGAGCACTTACCCCGTTGCTTTAGATCCAAAAAAATTTCCAGCTTATATGTCGCCGGTTGAGATGGGCTTACGTCCGCAACGTGTAGTAAATATGATAAAAGATGATGCCTCAATAAGTTTTGATGAACTGGTTGATTATAAATTAAATACAGAAATGGAAGCCGCTGACAGATTTTTAGATGATCTGTTGATAGCAGTTGAGCAATTCCCCGATAGCCTTGCTGTAAAAGCCGCAACAGTTTTAAAAGCCTGGGATAAATCAGCAAATGCAGACAGCCGGGGTGCCGTTTTATTTGAGCAATGGTTCTTAAAATTGACCAGGGAGATGGTTGCTAAGCCCTGGAGTTTAACGGAGCCGGTAACAACTCCCGATGGTTTAAAGGATCCCAAAAAAGCTGCAGAATTATTAGCACAGGCTGCGGACGAAGTAATAAAAAAATATGGTTCGCTTGATGTTGCTTATGGTGATATAAATCGGTTTAGGGCAAATAATATTGACTATCCTGGTAACGGAGCACCAGACAGAATGGGTGTTTACAGAGCAATGTATTTTAGAGAGGACAAGGATAAAAAGAACATTGCCTGGCATGGAGATACGTATGTGGCAATAACAGAATTTGGAAAAAAGGTAAGAGCAAGTGTTTTGTTGAGTTATGGGAATTCATCACAACCAGGAAGCAAACATGCAGGCGATCAGCTTCAGTTATTATCACAAAAAAAATTACGTGCGGCCTTATTAGAAAAAAGCGATGTTTTAAAAAATCTTGAGAAAAAAGAAATGATTACCATTTCTAATAAACAATAGATACTGCCAGGAATGTAGAGAACTGATTAATCAAAAGAATAATTTTTAAGGTTTGCCTCATTGCCGGTGACACCAAAAGGTTGCTAAAGCAAGGTTGGTCTCGCAGGCGGGCACATTTGAATTTTTCTTTTATAATTACCAATTACAATTTGATCTTATGCGTTTGTTTAATTTTCTATCAAGATTTACATTCATTTGCAACATAGCGTTTCTTTTATTTGTTTTTTTTAGATGGTTGGAGTTGAAAAAACCTGCAAATGGCAATGGAGAAAAACTGGTTGCTGTTCCTTTTTTTAAAGACCTCATAATTACTTTAGGCATTTGTGCTATAGTTATAAATCTGCTAATGAATATTTTTTATTTTCTTTTTTTAATAAGAGGAAAAATAAAGAACATGGGATTATGGCTGCCGGTTATTAATTTTATATTTCTCATTTTACAGATCTTTTATTTTTTTTATTATTAATTAAGATTGATGATTCAAAATATTTTAAAAGATAAGGCCACTAAATTATTTGTGATCTTTTCGGCTTTTTTTGTTGCTAATGCTTTAATAGCAGAATGCATTGGTGGCAAAATATTTTCTTTGGAAAAAGTATTTGGATTAAGCCCTTCGCATTTTACTTTGTTCGGGCAAAAAGACCTTGCATTTAATTTAACCTGCGGTGTTTTGCTATGGCCTTTGG
>JBPCQG010000249.1:0-6388 GCA_050998315.1 Chitinophagaceae bacterium | reverse complement strand
GTTCTATCCTTATATTGGTATCTTCAGTTTTTTTTGGTTGAACTTTTAATTCAGAAGAATTATTATTTGCAGGGTGGGTGAAGAAATTATCTTTAGCAGGTACAGTAGCGGCGAAAGAAAAAAACTGGAACATATCTTCAAAATAAATAATTGCACTCCTCACTTTATACTCCTTGATTACAGGTAGAGGCCAATTGTAAATCCCATTTAGTGAAGAAGAAAAGAATTGTGTTTTTGTATGATTATTTATTAAAGAAAACTTAGGGGAAATATTATTATCATCGTAATGAAGGCGCAACCTTATGTATCCAAACAAAGGACGAAGAATAGGGTGTATGTTAATGCTTACCTGCTGCTTTTCATTTCCTCCCTCCCCATTTGTGGAGAGGGGAGGGATGACGTTTTGTTTAGTTGCCGTGGTTACTTTTATAAAAATATTATCCCTTCTTTTATTAAACAAGAAAAATAACCATGGAAGAATTGCGGTAATAAAGCTTATAGCAAAAATTGCAGTAACAAAAGCAATAGCTACGGTAATGAATAAATCAATAATTGCAGTATAAGATGTTTCGGGAAGTACACTTGTTTTTTTTAGCCAGTAATAGGCAGCAAATAAAACAATAGTTAGTAAAATGATTTGAAAACGAAATGGAACAAAAAAACTTGCCCGCCGGATCTTATTTCTTATTAAGCCAAAATTCATCTATGTAAAATTCCTATAAATAATTATAAAGAAAGATTAAATCTCAAAAACAAAGAATCTCCTTCATGAGTATTTTATATTTTCTTTGCAGCAAAATGAGATGATGATAGTCTATACTGCCTGTCCATGCTGCAATGAAGAAAATATTGAAAAGATTTTGTCTGCTAAAGATCATACCGTTTCAAATGAGATATTTGAAATATGGCAATGCAATACATGTACAATTAGATTTACTCAAAATATTCCTGATAAGAATGAGATAGGAAAGTTTTATAAGTCAGAAAATTATATTTCCCATAGTGATACCAAAAAAGGATTTATCAATTCCATGTATCACATGGTTAGACAAAGAACATTAAACAGTAAAAAAAAACTAATAGAAAAATATACGAGGCTATCAACAGGAAAAGTTCTGGATATTGGCGCTGGCACCGGAGCTTTTTTACAAACTATGAATCAATCTAAATGGGAAGTGACCGGTGTTGAATCTCATGATACTGCCAGGGAAAATGCTAAAAAATTATATGGATTAAGTCTACAGGCACCCGGAGAAATCTTCAATTTGCGACCACAAAGTTTTGATGCGATTACTCTGTGGCATGTGCTGGAACATGTTCACGAACTGCATGTTTACATGGATCAGTTAAAAAAATTATTGAAACCAACAGGTTATTTATTCATTGCTGTTCCCAATTATAACTGCTACGATGAAAAAGTTTATAAAGAATTTTGGGCAGCATACGATGTTCCGCGACACCTGTATCATTTTTCGCCAACATCAATTACACAATTATTATTAAAACATGGGTTGCAATTAAAAGAAATAAAACCAATGTGGTACGATAGTTTTTATGTGAGCTTGCTGAGCGAGAAGTATAAAACCGGTACAAATAATTTTTGGAGTGCCGCCTGGAACGGTTATGTTTCCAATTGGAAAGCGTTGTTTGATAAGGAAGGATGCAGCTCAATTATTTACGTGATTACTCATTAATTTAACCTCACCCCACAATCTTATTTTATATTTAAAGCACTTCATCCCTCTCCATATGGCCGGTGTTACTCCAAAAATTGAAAAGGATCGGGGGTGAGGTATCAGCTTATATTATTCAATATATTTGCCTCTTAATTAAGTGTGCTGAAAAGACTCTCTCTTATAATATTAATTGTTGCTTTAGCATATTGCCAGGTAGGTTACTATTTTGCTATGCGCAGATCTCAGTCTATGCAGAAAGACGTAATAAAACAACAGATTTTTAGCAAGTTAAAAGATGTAGAATTAGATATCATATCCCCTGATGATAACCAACAAATTTATTGGGAAGATGAAGGAAAAGAGTTTCTGTTTAAGGGGCAAATGTATGATGTTGTAAAAACTAAAATAATTAATGGTAAAGTGGTGCTCTATTGCCTTAACGATAAAAAAGAAAAGGAACTGATTGATAATTATAATCTAATAACAAAGCATAATTCTTCTTCAGACAAAAAAGGAAAAAATAACGTTGATAATTCTATAAATCTATTTGTTTACCAGGATGAAAAGAATTATGATCAATATTATACTATTGCCAAAAATAATTTCCCCTATTATATTTCTCATCTTACTGAAAGTTTAGAAGATAATATTTCCCCTCCACCCAAAGCCTGAACCTTCTACCCATTAATTTTTGAAACTATTTTTTTTGACGGCAAATGCTGTTACTACTTATTTGTTTAATAAAAAAAATGAAAAATTTATTACTAACCCTATTTGTATTATTATCATCGCACTGGGTGATAGCTCAGGATATACCCCAAAGGGATGACACAACTTTTAAAGAAGTAAAGTTGAATGAAATTATAATTTCCGCCAGCCGGGCAGCCGAAAACAAAAAGAATGTTGCACAGCCTACGCTCGTGTTAGCTTCTAAAAAAATGCAGTTTTTAAATCAGCAAACAACGGCCACCTTATTGGAGCAAACCGGAAGTGTATTTGTGCAAAAAAGCCAATTAGGAGGTGGAAGCCCTATCATTCGTGGCTTTGAAGCCAACAAGGTTCTTATTGTTGTTGATGGAGTGCGAATGAACAACGCCATATTCAGAGGAGGGCATTTGCAAAATGTGATAACCACTGATAATGCAATTTTGGATAAGTTAGAAGTGTTATTCGGAACTGCATCTGTTGCTTACGGGAGTGATGCATTAGGAGGCGTTATGAGTTTTTATACTAAAAAACCGTTGCTATCAGATTCAATGAAAACTGTTACAGGCGGAAATGCTTTTGTGCGTTATTCATCTGCATACAATGAAAAAACAGGGCATGCAGATTTTTCTATCGGCGGAAATAAGATTGCCAGTTTAACCAGCTTCACTTTTTCTGATTTTGAAGATCTTCATCAGGGCAAAAATCATTATTCCTCTTATCCAAATTTTGGAAAAAGATTTTTTTATGCCGGGCGCATAAGTGGTAAGGATAGCATGATTGCTAACAGCGATCCTGATATACAAAAACAAACAGGGTATAAACAATATGATTTTTTACAAAAAATATTATTGAAGACAGGAAAAATGGAACACCTACTTAGTTTTCAGTACTCAACCAGCAGCGATATTTTCCGCTATGACCGGTTAACTGAAACGAATGCCACTGGTAAACTAAAAAGCGCACAATGGTATTACGGCCCGCAAAAAAGATTGTTTGCAGGATACACATTGGGTCTGGGTACTAATAATTTATTTGATGTGGGAAGTATTATTGCGGCATACCAGGATATAGAAGAAAGCCGTCACAACAGAAACTTTGGCGCTGCAAAACTTAATCATCGCATTGAGAATGTAAAAGTTTAC
Source organism: Chitinophagaceae bacterium (assembly GCA_050998315.1). GTDB lineage: Bacteria > Bacteroidota > Bacteroidia > Chitinophagales > Chitinophagaceae > Ginsengibacter. The sequence continues at coordinate 2,862 of JBPCQG010000249.1, read as the reverse complement.
AGCGTGAATGCCGACCTTAGCAAAAAATTCGGGAAAGATGAATTGCGTTATGGGGCAGAAGCTGTTTTTAATGATGTAACATCAAAAGCATACCAGGAAGATATTACAAACGGAAACCGCAATAGCCTGGATACAAGATACCCTGATGGTGGCGCCCACACACAATCTTATTCTTTGTATATTATACATACAAAAAAGATCTCAAAAAATTTTGTGCTTAATGATGGGCTGCGTCTTACGCACTCAAACCTCTCGGCAAAATTCAATGATAAAACATTTTTCCCTTTTCCCTTTAATAAAATAGATCAAAATTCTACTTCCCTTACAGGAAATGTAGGACTAATATTTTCTTCTGATGATGGATGGAGAATTTCACCATTATTTTCTACCGGCTTTCGCATACCAAACGTGGATGATCTCACCAAAGTTTTTGAGAGCGCTTCAGGAAATATCATCGTTCCAAATCCTGATCTTAAGCCAGAGCATACATACAATTATGAATTAAGTATTGCCAAAACATTTAATACTAAAGTGCAAATTGGGATAACCGGATTTTATACTGATTACCAGGATGCATTAACAACAGCGCCAACAACTTTCAATGGCCAAAGTCAGATATTATACAATAATGTTCTGAGCAACGTGTCAACTACTGTAAATAAAGCAAAGGCATACATCTATGGAATAAGCGGAAACTTAGGGGCTGATATATCAGAACACATATCTTTTTCATCGGTGCTTACATACACTTATGGAAGAATAAAAGAAAGTCCCAACAAATACCCTCTTGATCATATTGCGCCAATGTTTGGCAGAACAAGTGTTACAGGAAATTTCTTGAAATTTACGGCTGAAGTTTTTGCTTTATATAATGCGGCAAAAAAATCGAAAGATTATAATTTAAGAGGCGAGGATAACCAGATTTATTCTGCTGATCAGGTTAATGGATATACACCATCATGGTTTACTTTAAACCTGCGTACAAAGTATGATTTCAATAAACATGCTGCGAGACAATTTGCTGTTGAAAATATCACAGATAAGTTTTACCGTGTGTTTGCATCTGGACTTTCAGCGCCGGGCAGAAATTTTGTTGTTACCTTAAGAGGTAAGATTTGATATATTTGTTTTGGGTTTTTTAATTTTAAACCGGTGTATTATGCGCAGGTTTTTTTGTGCTAATGGTTGTTCATTTTAATGGTTATGTGTAATTTTTTTGGTAGCCGGCTTTAGTAATTCTATTTAGCTTCATTGGCACTCTTGTGCAGTATAACTTTATTGAGCTTTATGGAAGCGGTTATAGATTCAATAAAAATGAAATTGATTTATAGTTCAGTTATCATCTCCAAGGTTTTTTTTTCATGCTTTGCATGAGAACCAATGCCTAATTGAAACATTTTATCAAGTTTATTTTTATTTTTTTCTACCATGTTTGTTCCATATTGGGGCTCTGGAAAAGCATCATTAACTCTTTCAATTTTAAGACCAGGAAATAATAAATTAGTAACTACTTCGGTTGTATTTGAACTTGCAACTAATACTTTTTCCGTAAATTATTAAACCTGACAAACAATAGTTGTCCCCAAGTTCTGTCTTGGCCCAATTTAATATAGATATTGGAAATCTTACGATTGATTGGTTTAATAAAAATATGATTGGGTTTGATTTTAGTGACAATCATTTTATTAATAAGACTGCAAGTTTACTTTCCAAGTCAGAATATTTTGTTGCAATTCATGAATTATTAAAACAAGCTAAACTTGGATTTACATCAATCGAACACAGGATTATTAAAAGAGCAAACCAGCAGGAAACTTTATCTGCAGATTTTATAGATTTTCTAATTAATGAAAATGTAGATGAATATCAAATTCAAACTAAGCATAATGTTTTTAATGGGAAAAATAAAGTTGTAAAAAATATTTTCTTTGATTTGAAAAAAAAAACATGAATCTGCAGGGACCCAAAAGTTTTTTGCGTTAGCCGGAACACTGTTAAGCGCTATAAAAAATAAAGAAATTATATGGGCTGATGAATTGGATTCTAAATTTCATCCATTACTTTTTGAAACAATAATTAAATTTTTTAATTCAAATAAGTTTAATCATAGAGGTGCTCAATTAGTTTTTACATCTCATAACACTCATCTTCTTAGAGAAAAGATTTTACGGCGGGACCAAATATTTACAGTTGATAAGAATGAGTATGGCGAATCTTCTATTACTGGTATTCATACGACAACTGTTAGAATTGATGCGTCTCATGAAAAAGATTATTTATCAGGTAAGTATGGTGGAATTCAGAAATTAGATTTTGAAAATTCTCAGTTAGACTTATTTTAGGTGGCATAGGTAATTTAATGGATGGTGATAGAATGTAAAAGTTGCTTCGTTTTGTACATTAGACATTTGAATAAATATCAGCAAGCCTTCGATAAGCTCAGGCTGACAACGACTATTTATTTTGTAAAATCATATCACTATAAGATTCAGCAATATAGTCTGATGGCTTAATATTGAAGTGGGTTGCATATTTATTTATCTGCTCCTTTAATTTTTCAATTCCTAAGCTTCCATCTTTATCAATTGCTTCAACTTCAATATTAGTTTCTCAGCGGGGGTGTGTCACGAATGAAAAGAGTTGACAGCTTTTTTCAATGTTGTATAAAAGATGATAGCAGGTCTATCGCATACGTTGTGCCGACAAGGTATGCAAACCACCTAAAGGTGCTTTATGCAAAAGGTAAGGTGCTGAACGTTTAGGCAAAAAGGTATCTGTAAAGGTATCAGGTAAGTGTAAAGAAGCTGAATGCAAATGAACCATTGACGACATGTCGAAAGGGACTAACTCGTTGTTAAAACT
>JBPCQG010000246.1:0-15276 GCA_050998315.1 Chitinophagaceae bacterium | reverse complement strand
TAATTTTTATTGTATTTCAAATTTACAAAAATTACCTATTTAAAACGATAGCAATGCTCAAAAATTATTTTAAAGTCGCTTTAAGAAATCTCTGGAAGAACAAAGGCTTTTCTTTCATAAATATTTTTGGATTGGCTGTAGGCATTGCAGTCTGCTTATTGATAATGCTTTTTGTTATTGATGAAGTAAGCTATGATAAATACAATAAAAAAGCGGACAGGATTTATCGGGTGGATGGTGATGTGAAGTTTGGCGGCACACATTGGATATTGGCAGTTGCACCGGACCCGATGGGACCAACATTGAAAAAAGATTATCCACAGGTGGAGCAATTTGTACGTTTCAGGGATAATGGAGGTTTCAGAATAAAAAAAGGAAATGAAAATCTGCAGGAAAATAAAGTGATCTATGCTGATTCTACCTTGTTTGATGTTTTTACACTACCAATGATTGCAGGCGATAAAAAAAATGCATTAACAGAACCTAAGTCAATTGTTATTACAGAAAAAATTGCAAAGAAATATTTTCCGCAAGATGCTATGCATAATTCTGCTGATGTTGTTGGTAAAACATTTATTGTAAACGATACCAATAATTATAAAATAACCGGCGTAATAAAAAATATTCCCACTCAATCTCATTTCAATTTTGATTTTTTTGTTTCTATGTCATCACTTGAGGAAAGCAGGAGAAACAATTGGCTCAGTAATAACTTCAACACATACATATTACTGAAAGAAGGCGCCGATCCAAAAGCATTCGAAGCCAAATTGCAAACAGTAGTGGATAAATATGTAGGCGAGCAGGCAGAAAAGTTTTTAAATACAAGCCTGAAAGAGTTTAAGAAGATGGGAAATTTTGATAATTATAGTTTGACGCCCCTTACAAAAATTCATTTGCATTCAGATAAAACAGCGGAGCTGGCAGCTAATGGAAACCTGCAATATGTTTATATTTTTTCTGCCATCGGAATTTTTATTTTATTAATTGCCTGTGTTAATTTTATGAATCTTTCCACAGCACATTCATCCAACAGGGCAAAGGAAGTTGGCGTTAGAAAAGTGCTGGGCTCAATGAAGCAAAATCTTGTTTACCAGTTTTTATCCGAATCCATTCTTATCAGTTTTATTGCATTGATATTTGCAGTTGCTTTTGCTGCTTTGCTACTCCCATATTTTAATCAGTTATCAGGCAAAGAAATTGAATTAGGATTATTTTCAAAAGGCTGGCTCATTCCTTCTTTACTATTGCTGGTATTTATTGTAGGCTTGCTGGCAGGCAGTTATCCTGCGTTTTATCTTTCTTCGTTTCAGCCGGTATCAGTATTAAAAGGTAAGCTGGCAGCGGGCTTTAAAAGCAGATGGTTCCGCAGCAGTCTTGTCGTTTTTCAATTTGCAATCTCAATCATACTAATAGTAGGCACTGTGGTTATTTATAATCAATTACAATTTATCCGTAATAAAAAATTAGGATTTGAAAGGGAGCATGTATTGGTTATAAAAAACACTTATTCTTTAGGAGATCAGGCAAAATCTTTTAAAAATGAATTGCAAAATATTTCCGGTGTACAGCAGGTAACAATGACGGGTTGGCTGCCAACAGGAGATTACAGAAGTGATAGTCCATTATATCCCGAAGCAACGCTGGATCAGAAAAGTGCAGTATCCATGCAAAACTGGTACGTTGATGAAAATTATATCCCCACTTTGCAAATGCAAATGGCAAAGGGAAGAAATTTTTCTTCTCAAATGCCAACAGATTCTTCTGCCATTATTATAAATGAAGCGGCAGCCAAGCTCTTAAATTTTGATGACCCACTCAACAAAACGCTTTATTACATCACCAGCCTTAAAAATAAAACGGTAAAAGAATATCATATTGTTGGTGTGGTAAAAGATTTCAATTTTAATTCTCTTCGTCAAACGGTTAGCCCGTTAGCATTATTTTATGGAGAAGAAAAGGGTAGTGTTGCTATGCGGATTAAAACCGGTAATATTTCATCACTTCTTACGCGGGTAGAAAATAAATGGAAGAGCATCGTTCCCGGACAGCCATTTAATTATTCATTTATGAATGATGATTTTGATAAAATTTACAAATCTGAACAACGTATTGGTAAAATTGCCATGAGCTTTTCTGTTCTTGCCATTTTTATTGCCTGCTTAGGTTTATTCGGTTTGGTAACCTATGCTGCCGAACAGCGCACAAAAGAAATTGGGATAAGAAAAGTTTTAGGCGCTACTGTAACAAACATTGTTGGCATACTTTCAAAAGATTTTTTAAAGCTGGTAATTATTTCAGCACTTATTGCATTCCCTGTTGCATGGTGGGCTATGAATACATGGCTGCAGGATTTTGCATATCGTATAAATATTAGCTTGTGGATATTTTTACTGGCAATCGGCATTGCATTATTTATTGCATTAGCAACAATAAGTTTTCAGGCTATCAAGGCTGCAGTTGCTAACCCTGTAAAAAATTTACGAACAGAATAAAGCTGATTATGATAAAAAATTATTTAAAAGTTACTTTCCGGTATCTAACTAAACACAAAGGTTATACGTTTATAAATGTGTCAGGACTTGCTGTGAGTATTGCGTGTTGTATTTTGATAATGCTATTTGTAAGGAGTGAATTAAGCTTTGATCGCTTTCATACAAAAGCTGATCGTATTCACAGGGCATGGTTAAAGGAATTTTATCAGGGAGAAATATTTACCAATACAGTTACACCTATTCCTTTAGGCCCTGTTCTTCAGCAAAATCTGCCTGAAGTGGAATCCACCTGCCGGGTATTTGCCTTTAATGCTTTGATCAAGCACAACAACAGCACTTTTAATGATGCTGTTAATATGGTGGACAGTACCTTCTTTAATCTTTTTGATTTTAATTTGAAACAAGGCGACCCCAGAAACCCTTTCCCCACGAGCAATTCAATTATTATTTCGCAAGCTTCAGCAAAAAAATATTTTGGTAATGATTCTCCTGCGGGCAAAGATCTTGAGCTGCAGATAGGAAATGATAAAGTTTTATTTGCCGTTTCTGGTGTTATAAAAGATATTCCTCTGGAATCCAGTATTCAATTTGCAATGCTGATACCTTTTTCTAATGCTCCTCAATTTTTTAGTGAAAACGCACGTACAAAAGCCTGGTCAAATGTATCCGTGGAAACATACGTTCAATTAAAAAAAGGAATAACGACCTCAGCCGTTGATGCAAAAATTCCTGCTGTGATGCAGCCACTGGTTGCTAAAAATTATAAACCCGGTGAATACAATGTTCGCCTGCAGCCCATAACCGATATTCATTTAAATAATGATCTGCCTGCCGGTAATCAACCCATTAGCAATCCTAAGTATTCATATATTTTAGGAACAATAGGCATTCTGATTCTCCTTATCGCATGCATAAATTTTGTTACACTTTCCATTGGAAGATCTACAACAAGAGCATTGGAAGTAGGTGTTAGAAAAGTTTTAGGGGCAGAACGTCAGCAACTGATCAGGCAATATTGGGGAGAAGCTTTAATGTTATCATTCTTCTCTTTATTAATTGGTATTGCATTAGCTGCCGTATTAATGAAACCCTTTAACCAAATAACTAACAGGCAACTTAGTCTTCCATTAGATGGTTTTACTTTTCTTTTCTGTTTAGTGCTGGTAATTGTCATTGGGCTGATCGCCGGCATATATCCTGCAATAGTTTTATCAGGTTTCAAGCCTATACAGGTTCTTAAAGGAAGATTGAAAGCGGGCAGCAATATGGGATTATTTAGAAAAGCATTAGTAACAGGACAGTTTGTTGCATCAATCATTATGATAGTAGCCACCATTACAATAGGAAAGCAATTGAATTATATGCGAAGCAAAGATTTGGGTTACAACAAAGAGCATATAATCATTATCCCTACAAATAAACCACGACTCGAAGGAAATAAATTAGCAGCTAAATTTAAAACTGCTATATCAACAAATCCACAGGTAGTAAGCAGTACTAACTCAATCTACAGTATAGCCGAATCGGGATGGATGACTTTAGGTTATAAAGATGATAAAGATGTATTTCGTCAATTTCGATTTAATGCGGTTGATGCTGATTTTATTGGAACAATGGGTTTAAAAATTATAACAGGCAGAGATTTTATGAAGGATAATCCTGCTGATTCAAATACAATTGTTATAAATGAAGCATTGGTAAAGGAATATGGCTGGAAGGATCCAATAGGTCAAAAGCTTCCCGGTAAATATCAGCAACTGGTAATTGGAGTAGTTAAAGATTTTAATTATGAATCATTACATACAGATATAAAACCTGTTATGCTGGCGATGAAACCCGATAGTGTTCGTGCAGCTTCCAGCGATATGAATAGCGCATTTTCAGGTCAACCCCGTATCTCTGTGCGGTTGCGCAGTGGAAATATTCAGGATCAACTTTCGTTTTTAAAAACCTCATGGAAATCCGTTGCAGGTGATCAGGATTTTGAATACAGGTTTCTTGATGACGCCCTTGCTACATCATATCAGCAGGAGCAGCGTTTAGGAAATATTGTACAATATGCATCCATACTTTCCATTTTTATTGCGTGCCTGGGTTTATTTGGCTTAGCAACATTAGTTGTAGTAAGAAGAACAAAAGAAATCGGTATCCGGAAAGTTTTGGGTGCTAATACTGGCAGAATAGTTACCATGCTTTCAAAGGATTTTATAGTGTTGGTTGTAATAGGGTCCTTAGTTGCTTTCCCAATAGCGTGGTGGGCTTTGAATAGATGGCTGCAGGATTTTGCATATCGTATTGATATCCCATGGTGGATATTTATTGCTGCAGCATTAATGTCATTAATTGTTGCACTGTTAACAGTAAGTCTGCAGGCAATTAAAGCTGCATTAGCAAACCCGGCAAAAAGTTTAAGAACAGAATAAAATTAATCATTATGATAAAACATTATTTAAAAATAGCATTTAGAAATCTTGCCAGGCAAAAAGTGCTTACAGCTATTAATATTCTTGGCTTATCAATTGGCCTTGCATGTTTTATCCTGTTTTTATTATATGCAGTTAACGAGTTCACCTTCGATCGTTTTCATAAAGATGCTCATAATATTTTCAGGGTGTACCGGTGGACAGAAGCAATGGGTGAAGAGAAAGAAAGAGGAGATGTCTATATGCCAATGCCATTAGGTCCTGCTATGAAACAGGAGGTTCCGGATGTGAAAGAGTATGTCCGCTTTAAAGAATCGTGGGGCGATAGTTATGTTAGGATAAATAATAAGATTACAGGTAAAGGAATTTGCTTTGCTGATCCCCAGTTTTTTGATGTGTTTTCTTTCAAAGTTGCTTCGGGAAATGCATCGCCGTTAAAAGATCAGAGAAGCATCGTTATTAATGAAAAAACAGCTAACCAGTTCTTTGGAAAATCTGACCCTATCGGTAAAACAGTCGAGATAAAATTAGGAGATAGATTTGAGCCATTTGCTATTGCGGCGGTGGTAAAAGATCCTCCTGCTAACTCAACAATTAAGTTTGATATACTTTGCAGTTTTGTATTTTTTGAAGCCAGCGGAGAAGGAAAGTGGGCTTCGGGTAATTGGAACCGCTCAGCGTTTCAAACATATGTTAAGTTACAACCCAAAAGTAATTTGCCTGGTAAACCTGAAGCGTTGTATGCTTTTAGAAAAAAATATTATCCTGATGAAGAAGCTGAATTTAAGAAAGCCGGCCATTGGAAAAGCAGCACACCTCCGGTAAAATTTGGTTTGCAGCCTTTGCTAAACATGCATACTGATACAAAAATTTTAGCTGATGGAGTTGTTGATCCAAAAACCATCTGGATATTGGTAACTATTGCAGGTGCTGTACTTCTTATTGCATGTATCAACTTTACAACTCTGGCAATTGGGCGTTCTGCAGGCAGGGCAAAAGAAGTTGGAATAAGAAAAGTAGTGGGCAGTACTAAAAAAGATATCATATTTCAATTTCTTTCAGAAGCTTTCCTGCTAACTCTTTTGTCAACGGTTATAGGGTTACTGTTAGTACAATTCTTATTACCTTATTTTAACCAGCTTTCAGGAAGAGAGTTGTCATTTTCATTGCAGCAATATCCCCAATTAACCTGGCTTCTTATAGTGTTGGTAGTTATTGTCGGTATCATTGCCGGGGGTTATCCATCGCTGGTATTATCAGCCTTCAAGCCTATAGAAGTATTGAAAAGCAAAACACGTTTAGGAGGTTCTAATTTTTTTACAAAATCCTTGGTAACTGTTCAATTTACACTTTCTGTTGCACTGATAATTTCTACGCTGGTGATTATTCAGCAATTAAATTTTATGAGGTCTAAAAATCCCGGCTTTAATAAAGAGAATATGATCGTTGTAGATGCAGATGGTACAGATGCAAAAAAAGTGTACCCGCTTTTTAAACAGGCTTTACAAAAGCAACATTCAGTACTCGGGGTAGCAGCATCAGAAATAGGATTGGGTGAAGGTAAAGGCTGGAGCAGCGCTGGGTTTGAGTACAACGGAAAAAACAGGAATGTGTTTGAATATTTTATTGATAATGATTATTTAAAAGTGATGGGTATGGAACTTATTGCAGGTAGAAATTTTGATCCCAATATCGCATCGGATTCAATAAATTCTGTAATAGTTAATGAGGCTTTGGTAAAAGATTTTGGCTGGACAGTCGAAAATGCTGTTGGTAAACAGGAAACGGGTTACCAGGATAAACTAACACCGGTTGTAATAGGTGTGGTAAAAGACTTTCATTATAGACCTTTTAGTGAGAAAGTGGCTCCGCAACAATTTCATCAATTTGCCAGTTACAGCCCCCGCAAATTTTTTGTTCGTATAAAGGCAGGCGACCCTTCCAGGGCTTTATCAGCATTAAATGCAACATGGAAAAGTATTGTACCGGACCTTCCATTTAAATACAGTTTTTTAGATGATAATCTAAATCAGTTTTATAAAAGCGAGGTTCGCTGGAGCAATATTGTTGGATGGGCAGGAGGCATTTCTATTTTTCTTGCCTGTCTTGGCTTATTAGGTTTAGCTTCTTTGGCGGCTGTTAACCGCATCAAGGAGATTGGCATAAGAAAAGTTCTTGGCGCTTCAGTAACAGCTATAGTAACATTGCTTTCAAAAGATTTTTTAAAACTAGTATTACTGGCATTTATAATCGCGACCCCTATTGCATGGTATTTCATGAATAAATGGCTGCAGGATTTTGCTTACCGCATCAATATTAGTATTTGGCTATTTGTGATTGCAGGTATTGTGGCTTTAGGGATCGCTTTAATTACAGTTTCGCTACAGGCAATTAAAGCAGCAATAGCAAACCCGATAAAAAATTTAAGAACAGAATAATACCAAAGCCATGAACAAAAATTATTTCAAAATAGCTTTTCGAAATCTTTTGAGAAATAAAGGTGTTTCGGCTATCAATATTATTGGTCTTGCCATTGGTCTTGCGACGTGCCTTATCATTATGCTTTTTGTAAATAATGAACTGAGCTATGATCGTTATAATAAAAAGGCAGACCGGATAGTACGTGTGAGTTTCAGGGGCAATGTGCAGGGAGAGAAAATGAATGAGTCGACAGTGATGCCACCGGTAGCGCATACATTGAAAGCAGAATTCCCTGAAGTCGAAGAGGCAACACGTATACGCGATTATGGCACGCCAAAACTTATATATGGTGATAAAATTTTTAGAGACGATGCATTTGCATTTGTTGATTCAAATTTCTTTCAGATATTCACACTTCCGCTCATCCAAGGCGATACTAAAAAAGCTTTGATCGAGCCAAATACTATCGTCATTACAAAAGCAGTGGCGCAAAAATATTTTGGTAAGGAAGACCCGTTAGGTAAGGTCATTGCTTTTAAAGATGAAAAGAATACCGCCTGCAAAGTTACCGGTGTAATTGATAAGGTGCCTGTCAATTCACATTTTCATTTTGAGATATTTGCTTCGATGGCAAGTTTGCCGGAATCAAAAGAACCTACATGGATGAGTTCAAATTTTTACACTTATCTCGTATTGGCAAACGGTTATGAACATAAAAAACTGGAAGCTAAATTACGAGGAATAGTAGACAAATATATTGGTCCGCAGATGTCTAAGGCACTAGGTATTACATTGACTGAATTCAGGAAAAAAGGCAGTAGTATTAGCTTTCATTTACAACCACTTACAGATATACATCTTCATTCAGATTTTCCCGGTGACCTTAGCCAGCCGGGTGACATACGTTATGTTTATATTTTTGGCGCCATTGCAGTATTTATGTTGCTCATAGCCTGCATCAATTTTATGAATCTTTCTACAGCAGGCGCGTCTACACGTTCACGTGAAGTTGGAATCAGAAAAGTATTAGGTTCAATGAAACTTGACCTGGTGAAACAATTCCTGCTTGAATCCATTCTCATTACAACAATTGCATTTATACTGGCAATGGTACTTATGTATATGGCCTTACCTCTTTTTAATGATCTTGCAGAACAAAACCTTACATTCAGTTTTGCTGATCATCCATTGTTATTGCCCGGTTTACTCTTGTTTGTTTTATTTATTGGAATACTTGCAGGCAGTTATCCGGCATTTTATCTTTCTTCCTTTAAACCGGTTGCAGTATTAAAGGGGAAATTTGTATCAGGCAAAAAAAGCATTGGCTTAAGAAGCGGCCTGGTGGTTTTCCAGTTCTTTATTTCTATAATACTGATCGTAAGTACGATAGTTGTTTACAGGCAACTCTCATACATTCAGAACAAGAACTTAGGATACGATAAAAGCCAGGTAATGATATTGTCAAAAACCTGGATGTTGGGCAAGAACCAGAATATATTCCGCCAGGAAATTCTTAATGATCCACGTATTGCAATTGTAAGCAGTTCAGGATATGTGCCCGCAGGCCAGAGCAATAATAATAATTTTTTCGTCTCTCCTGATGAAAGATCAGATCAACTTATAAAAACACTCCGGTATGATGTAGATGAAAATTATATACCTGCACTCGGTATTCAATTGCGTGAAGGACGAAATTTTTCTAAAGTATTTGCTACAGACTCAGGTGCTGTTATTATTAATGAAGCGGCAGCCAACGCTTTCGGCTGGAAAGAACGGGCGGTTGGCCGGCATATTTCTTGGACTAATAAAAGTGGAGAGAAAGTTACTTATAATCTTATTGGCGTAATAAAGGATTTCCATTTCCGTTCATTACGAGAGCGTATTTCTCCGCTGGTGATGGCGTTTGCCCCCGATCCGGGAACCCTCATCGTAAAGTTAAAAACAAAAAATATAGCGGGCATTACTGCCACGCTGATGAAAGGTTGGACGGAACTTGGTGCTGAAGAGCCACTGACTTATTCCTTCCTGGATGAGCGTTATAATAATACTTATAAAGCTGAACTAAAAACCGGAATGATACTAGGCATCTTTACAAGCCTTACCATTTTTGTTGCATGTCTTGGTTTGTTTGGCCTTGCAAGATTTACTGCTGAACGGCGTACAAAAGAAATCGGTATTCGCAAGGTATTGGGTTCAAGCGTGCAAGGTATTGTCAACCTTTTATCAATGGAATTTTTAAAACTGGTATTCATCGCATTCGTGGTTGCTACACCTATTGCATGGTTTACTATGAATCTGTGGTTGCAGGATTTTGCATATAGAATAAATATCAGCTGGTGGATATTTTTAATTGCAGCACTTTTAGCTATACTGGTTACACTCTTTACAATAAGTATCCAGGCAATTAAAGCAGCCTTGTCTAATCCTGTAAAAAGTTTACGATCAGAATAAAAATTTATGCTAAGAAATTACATTAAAATCGCCCGGCGAAATCTTTGGAAACATAAATTCGCTTACTCTATTCATTAACAGAATAAGTTTATAAGTGAACGCTTGTTGTATCATTAACGAACACTCAATTTTTTACAAGGAGATAAAATGTGTTGTTTGTCAGAAGCTAACAAAGTTGGTATGAATTTATTAGAAGAAAGTAGAATTAAAATGTAAAAAAGTAATACCCTTTTATAAAAGATATTTATGATAAAATTAGAAAGAATTTCAAAATGGCATACCCAGGGTGGCAGACCTGTTTTTATTTTAAAAGATATAAATATGTCTGTTGCTGAAGGTGAATTTATTTCTATTATGGGGCCATCGGGTTCGGGGAAATCAACGCTGCTGAATGTAATAGGAATGCTGGATGCACCTAACGAAGGTGTTTACTCTTTCATGGGGAATGATGTTTTTAAACTAAAAGAAAAACAACGTTCAGAAATTTATAAACACCATATCGGCTTTGTTTTCCAGGCTTATCATTTAATTGATGAGCTTACGGTTTATGAAAATATAGAAACGCCGCTACTTTACCAGGATGTAAAAGGTTCTGAAAGAAGAGCAATAGTTTCTGATGTTCTGGATAAATTTCAGATAGTTGCAAAAAAAGATCTTTTTCCATCACAGCTATCCGGCGGGCAGCAGCAGTTAGTGGGTATTGCAAGGGCATTAATTGCAAAGCCCAAATTATTGCTGGCAGATGAGCCTACAGGGAATCTTAATTCAAAACAGGGTGAAGAAATAATGGGCTTATTTAAAGAACTCAATAATGAAGGTGTTACCATCATCCAGGTAACGCACTCAGAAAAAAATGCTGAATACGGATCGAGAATTATTAATCTTTTAGATGGAAGAATACAAACCTCGTGAAACGTGAAAGGTGAAATGTGAGATAAAAATTTTCACGTCTGTCGTTTCACGTTTCACGATCAAAACATTAGAAAATGACAAAAACACTTATGAAAACACGAATTAAAAGTATAGCGCTTCTTATTATTTTATTAACGGGTAACAATGCATTTACTCAAAAAATTTTTACATTAAAACAATGTGTAGATACTGCAATTGCCAATAATCTGCAGGTAAAGCAAAGCGATCTGCAAATGCAAAATGCATCCATTAATTTTAAACAGGCAAGGGACAATCGTTTACCCGACCTGGCTGCTAATTTAAATCATGGCTTAAACCAGGGACGAAGCATAGATCCCTTCACCAACAGCTATGTTAGCCAAAATATTGGATATGGTAATTACAATCTAAGTTCGGGAGCAACATTATTTAATGGGTTCCAGATAAAAAATTTTATTAAGCAAAATTCCCTGGGATATGAAGCATCTAAAATGGAACTGCAAAATGTAAAGGACAACCTTACTTTAAATATTATTCTTGCTTACCTGCAAATACTTAATAATGAAGACCAGCTTGCGCAATCAAATAGCCAGGTTGCTTTATCAAAAAAGCAGGTGGAAAGGTTAGAAGTATTAAATAAAGAAGGAACAATAATTCCTGCACAGTTATACGAATTGAAAGGACAGTTAGCTAATGATCAATTAGCTATAATTACAAATGAGAATGCAGTACAGGCATCCAAATTAACTTTATCCCAGTTAATGAATATTGCTTATGATAAAAATATGGAAGTAGAAAGGTTAACAGCGGATAACTATGCATTAAATTATGAAGCAGATCCCGAATCAATTTATCAAATTGCTGTATCGCAGCTGGCACAAATTAAAGCTACAGAGTTTAGAAAGCTAAGCGCAGAAAAAGCAGTGAAGGTTGCCCGTGGCGAATTTTATCCCCGTGTTAGTTTAGGCGGTGGTATAGGTACCAATTATTCCAGTGCTGCGAGAACAGATATTTTTTTAAATTCGGTGCAGGTACCTTCGGGGGATTTTGTAAATGTAAATGGCAACCAGGTGCCTGTTATTACAACCAAATCAAATTTTAATACAGAGAAAATAAATTACTCCAGCCAGTTCAATAATAATTACAGCACATCAGTAAATGTAGGTATCCGTATTCCCATTTTAAATGCATTCAGAGCAAGAAACAATGTGGCGCTGGCTAAGAACGATCTGAAGAATACTCAATATATCTCAGAAACAGCCAAAATACAACTGAAGCAGTCCATAGAGCAGGCATATTTTAATATGACAGCTTCTTATAAAAGATATTCAACGCTTCTGCAACAGGTAAATGATTTTACAGAAGCCTTCAGAGGTGCACAGGCAAGATATAATGAGGGTGTATCAACCCAGGTTGATTATTTAATTGCAAAAACTAATTTAGACAGGGCTAACATCAATCTTATATCTGCTAAATATGATTACATTTTTCAAACAAAAATTTTAGATTACTACCAGGGTAAGTTGGTGTTGTAAATGTTAGTATAGAAAATGCCTGGCAATATATTCTCTTGCTTCCTTCTGTGTAAGTGCTGAAAAATTTTTGTAGCGGTGATGCACATCAATAATTTCTTCCAATGCATCGGCAACCAATTGTTTGTTCTTCCATTTTTTAAGATGCTCAACAACTGTTTGTAAGCAGCCCTTTTTGTATGCTATCTGCCCTATGACATGCACCAGCGTGTTCCTTACTCTTGCGGTTTTATCGTTTTCCAGTTCCTGTAAAAGAGGCAAGATATCCTGCGGATATTTTCTTCCCCGGAGTTCGATACCATGGCAAATTTCCCTGCGGATCTCTTTGTCCTCATGATGCAGATATTTTTTTGCCCAGCGCAGCACAGGTTTTGGATTTACTTCTCCCATTTTTTTAATAGAGCCTATTACTGCATTGCGTGGTGCATGATGTTCATCAAATAATCCCTTGTCAAAAATATGATGAACAGTTTCAAAGTCCTTCTTACCTATCTCACCTGCAGCATTAATAACAGTTTGCCTTAATTTAGGATCATCCTGCAGTAAAAGCTTCTCAAGTGTTTTAATAATTTTTGATCGCAGTTCTTTATTAGCTAAGTAAATTCTGCCAATGATAAATAAGCTGACTTGCGGATGTAGGTGTCTTCATCAGAAAAGTAAGCAATTATCTTTTTTAATCGAGTTCCCTTCAGCTCATTTAAAATATTGTTGCTGATAGTTGCAACAAGATTTGAGCGTTCGTTTTTTGGTAGGGAGTAGAAGGTCATTATTTATTCTTTCTTCTTTTCAATATTTCTCTCCTGTCGTAGCCGAGTCTCCCAACGGGGACTCGGCGTCAATTTCATGATGCCTCAGTTAAATCAATATCCATCATCAATGTCGTCAATCATAATAAACTTTCATTTAAATCAATGTCCACCAACTCCTGAATATGTGTAACAGGAAACAGTAGTTGCTTACCTGTAGAATAAAACTTAGCTGAACTATGTAGATAATTTTCAGAACAATTAGCAAGCATCCACTTTCCCGAACATGGATTATTATGAATGTAATTCAGTTTCTGAGTCATAAACTTTGATGTCAGGCATTCTTTAATATCAAATGAATCTTCAAATACTTCATGCAGTTTACCTTTCTTTCTATCTGTTGCTTCCAAGGCTTCTGCTAATTGTTTTAATATTGAAATATTGTTTGTATCCTTTAGTAGTTTTATTATTTCATAAGCAAGAAACCGCTTACCATTTCCTATGATCTTATTTATATTTTTGTCTGTTTTGGAAAATGCAATCAGGAAATGGAAGTGATTGGGCATAATTACATAGCCGGTAATGTAATGTCCTTTATCTTTCAGATAATTAAACCATTTGTAAACTGCATTATATGCATTACCGATTTCTAATAGCGGTATCCAATTATAGCATGTAATTGTTATAAAAAATATTCCATCTGTTTCATTAATCATTCTTTTTACAGACATAAATGAAGATACCAAATATTGCTGTGTATTATTGCGCCGAGTCCCCTTCGGGAGACTCGGCTGGGACACAGACTCTTTCAACAATGCATTACCTGTTCGTTGTATGACTTGTCCCATTACTTCTTGTATTATTTTATGCCCATATGAATGTTCTGATGGATCCATTAGGAATTTATAATCTGTTGCCCAAACACTATTATTTTATAGTATTCCTAGAAACCCAAATTTGTTAGTATAATGATATAGATGTTTACCATTTAGATCATTTCCATCAAATATTAATTTTAAGTTTCTCATGTTTAGTAATCTAATTTCTATATGCTAATGAATAGCGATGGAATTTTCTTGGATCAAACTCATAAATATACAAACGTTTATTTCCCAAAGCTGCCTTATATTGGCTTAAAATGTAAGCAGGCTCAGTTGTGGTATGTGGTACAAGTGAGTGACACGACGATGTTTAATAGCAGCACAAAAGATGGCTACAAAAAAACCAAACTCAAAATTTAAATTCTTCAGCAGGAGCTCTGCAGTTTTTGGCGCTGCATTTTTAATGGCTAACTCTTCCATCGGTCCGGGGTTTTTAACACAGACAACCGTATTCACGCAACAACTAATGACAAGCTTCGGCTTTGTAATATTGGTTTCCGTATTGCTCGATATCGGTGCACAATTAAACACATGGCGCATACTCACCATCAGCGAATTAAGAGCGCAGGACCTTGGCAATAAATTATTTCCGGGCTTAGGATATTTTTTAATGATACTGGTAGTGCTGGGCGGCTTTGCCTTTAACATTGGCAACATTGCCGGCTGCGGACTCGGCGTAAATGTGTTGACAGGTTTATCGTTTCAGGAAGGCGCCATCATAAGCTGTATTATTGCACTTGTTCTATTTTGGGTGAGAGAGATCGGCAAGATGCTGGATATACTCACACCCTTTTTGGGAATTATAAAAATTACACTAACACTCATTGTTGCATTTGCTGCTCATCCTCCATTAGCACAGGCTGTACATCATACATTTATTCCTGAAACAATAAGCACAGCTGCAATTGTTACCATTGTAGGCGGAACCGTTGGCGGCTACATTACATTTTCGGGCGCTCACCGTTTGCTCGATGCCGGTATAAAAGGAAAAGAAAGTATTCCTTATGTAAACCGAAGTGCGATCAGCGGTGTTCTAATCTCTGCATTGATGCGGTTCATCCTTTTTGCAGCAGTGGTTGGAGTATTGAGCCACGGCGGAACACTGGATAAAGATAATCCTGCAGGAAGTATTTTTCAGTCTGCAGCCGGGCAGGTAGGTTTTAAAATTTTTGGTGTGGTGTTGTGGAGTGCGGCAATTTCTTCTGTAATTGGTGCCTCCTATACATCCGTTTCTTTCTTTAAAACTTTTCATCCTGTATTTGAAAAATATGAGCGGTGGTTCATTTCTCTTTTTATAATTATTACTACTATCATTTTTGTATTGGTGGGTAAGCCAAGGGAGTTATTAATTTTAGCAGGTGCTGTTAATGGGTTGATACTCCCGATAGCGTTGGCTGTTATTTTAGTTGCTGCTACTCAAAAGCGTTTAATGAAAG
>JBPCQG010000222.1:0-2588 GCA_050998315.1 Chitinophagaceae bacterium | reverse complement strand
GGCTTATACGAAGATGACATGAATCTAGTTGAGAGAAAGTAAAAAGTGAAAAGTGAAAAGTGAAAAGTGAGATGAGAAATAATCTGTGAACCATGATTTATAGGATTACAGGATTAGCCGGATTAATTATGGAAATCATGATTTGTTAGTTACAAGATTTTTTTAAGGATTAAATGTTTATATTTTTCTTTTTAATCTTCTTAATCCACCCAAATCATGGTTCAGACAAAATTGTTTCACCTGCTATAGTTAGGCGCCTCTCTTGTTATTTCAATATCATGTGCATGGCTTTCCTTCATGGCGGCATTGGTTATTTTTACAAATTTTGACTGTTGAAGAGCCGCAATATCTTTTGCCCCGCAATAGCCCATACCTGCTCTTAATCCCCCGGTAAACTGGTGCACTACTTCATTAAGAAAACCTTTGTAAGCCACCCGTCCTTCAATACCTTCCGGAACAAATTTTTGAATCTCATCTTCTACATCCTGAAAATAACGATCGCTGCTGCCTTGCGCCATAGCACCCAGTGATCCCATACCACGGTATTGTTTAAACTTTCTTCCTTCATAAATAATTGTTTCACCCGGGCTTTCTTCTGTGCCTGCAAATACATTTCCCATCATTACACAACTTGCACCTGCCGCTAAAGCTTTCACCATGTCTCCGGTATAACGTATACCACCATCAGCAATAATTCCGATATTTTTATTTTTTAATGCCGAGGCTGCTTCCATTAATGCAGTTATCTGTGGAACGCCGGCTCCTGCTACAATTCTTGTGGTACAAATAGAACCCGGACCTATGCCTACTTTCACCGCATCTGCTCCAGCATCTGCCAATGCTTTTGCACCTTCGGCTGTACCGATATTGCCTGCAATAACCTGTAAGTCTCCGAAATTATTTTTTATTTTTTTTAATGCACTGATAACACCTTTAGTATGTCCATGAGCGCTGTCAAGACATATAACATCAACACTAACCTGTTGCAGTGCTGCAACACGGTCATTAAGATCTTTAGTAATGCCTACACCTGCTCCCACCAATAATCTTCCGAACGAATCTTTTGTTGAATTAGGATGGTTGTGTACCTGTAAAATATCCCTGTAAGTAATAAGTCCTTTTAATATTCCTGATGGGCTTACCACGGGAAGCTTTTCAATTTTATGTTTTCTTAAGATGGCTTGGGCTTTCTTAAGGTCAGTGCCTTCAGGAGCAATAATGAGATTTTCTTTTGTCATCACTTCGCTTACCTTGCGTTTATAATTTTCTTCAAAGCGCAGATCACGATTGGTTAAAATACCTACAAGCTTTTTGTTGGAATCAACAATAGGAATTCCACCGATCTTATTTTCCTTCATCAGTCGCAAAGCATCACCAATAGTAGCGTCTACAAGTAATGTAATGGGGTCAAGTATCAATCCGCTTTCACTTCTTTTTACTTTGCGAACCTGTGCAGCCTGTTGTTCAATACTCATGTTCTTATGCAAAATTCCAAGACCTCCTTCACGGGCAAGAGCAATTGCAAGGGATGCTTCAGTAACAGTATCCATTGCTGCAGAAAGCATGGGAACATTTAGGGTAATACTTTTCGTAAGTTGGGTTTGTATGTTCACATTTCGCGGAAGTACTTCGCTGTAGGCAGGCATCAGCAATACATCATCAAACGTTAAACCTTCACCGAAAAATTTTTTTAAATTGGGAGAAGAAGTGTTATTTATTGTTGCCATGAGCAAAGATAAGTCAATTCGCTATTCGCTTTAATCAGTGATAAGTGTTATTTGGGGGCTGCCTTCACCGGGCTTTACAATCTAGCCGCAGCTGTTGAACAAATAAATAAAAATCAACAGGAATAACGTCTTTGCGATCCCGCTTTTGCGGGAGAAGCAATCTATTATTAAACATTATTATGAGATTGCTTCGCCAGAGCTAATAGCATTTCGCTTCTTCTTTTAAAAAGCCGTCTCGCAAAGACGTTATGTTGTAAGGCAACATAACCACTAACACACATCTTTTAAATAAGCTTGCAAAGTAATTCCGCAAATGCGGGACTGTTAAAAACTTTATTGAAATTTGAAGCATGAAAAAATATGTATCAATGTTCAGCCTGTTATTTTTTTTACTCAGCACTGCAACTCTTGCTGAAACAAAAGTAATTCCTGGGGGCTGAAAGTGTGGATGCTGGAAATGATGTTTTGATGCAACAGATAATCGATGAGGTACCGGAGGAAGAAATAAGAAAACGCTGGGAACCTGCTTTGGATGATTGCAAAAAGATCAGGAAGAAATATTTACTCTATACTGACTTTATCCCTTAGCTCCCTAAGGTAATTTGTGTTTCTTACATTTGCTTCATGCATGAAAGTATTGCCGCCTCCTCCCGGGAGATTGAGGGAGTGAGGATTATTTTTATGGGAACACCTGAATTTGCAGTGCCATCGCTTGATAAGTTATTGCAGGCAGGTTATAATATTGTTGCTGTGATAACTGCACCGGATAAACCTGCCGGCAGGGGAATGCAATTGCAGCAAAGCGCTATAAAAAATTTTGCTTTAGAAAAAGGACTAAAAATATTGCAGCCCGAAAAATTG
>JBPCQG010000206.1:0-5646 GCA_050998315.1 Chitinophagaceae bacterium | reverse complement strand
GGCAACATACCGCTCATCTTTTATCGGTTCCCACATTTTTTCTGTAACGGAATATGGTCTATATGCATCAAATATTTTCAACCCAATCCCCAGATTGTTTAATTCACCTTGTACACGCTGCAAAGCTTTTGCTGCTGGCAATCTTAAATATGTAGTTGAAACTGAAGGGTATAATTTTTCATGCATAAAATTATTAGTTGTTGCATAGCGCAGATCAAGAGCAACACCCGGAATTAATTTTTTAATATCTGCCATTTGTTTATTCCCGTTAAAATTGATGGTAGAATTTAGAGTTCTGTTATTTTTTATCACCCATAAACCATGTTTATTAAAAGTTGTATCCTGTGCCAATAAAACATCTGATCTGGAAAAAGATATTACTGTTAACACAGCTACTATCTGCAATTGAAATCTTATTTTAACAGTCATATTTAAAACTTAGTCTGGAAGATCTGTTAAAAACTATTTTTAGCTAAGTTATTAATTTTTAAAAGTTAATATGGTTCAGCTTAAAAAGGCTTTTTTAATTTTTACTTCACTTATCTTTTTGATTTTTCTTTATTCATGCAAAAGCAAACATGCAGCAAATGAGAAGCAAATAGTAGCTACCCCTGAGGAGATGGACCTAAAAGTTACTGAAAATATCAAGGATGTTTTACAGTATGCTTTGGACAATAATGGAAAAATTAATGAGTCAATCAGGTTAAGCTTACCTGCCATTGTAGATTCATTCTATCTTAAAAACAATTATGTAAACATCTGGAGCAAAAATGAAAAATGGGAGCCTTTATCGGATTCATTATACAAATTTATTGAGGGATCGGAAGCTTATGGTTTATTTCCTTCGGATTATCACTATAAAGATCTTTTAATCATAAAAGAAATCCTCACAAATGATTCTTTAGCAAAAACTGATGCTAATGAATGGACGAAAGCTGAGCTTATGTTTAGCGATGCCTTTATGAAAATATCAAAACATTTAAAGCAGGGACGACTATTACCTGACAGCATTTCATTATCTGCAAATACATCACAGACCAGTGTTTTTTTTATTAAAAATTTACAAACTGTCATTGATAACCGGTCTCTTATTTCATTGTTAAATGCGCTTGAGCCAAAGCATACAGGATATAAAGCATTGAAGAGTGGAATTAAAAAATTTGCAGACAGTATGGATAGAAAAATATATACCTATGTTGTTTATCCTTATAAAGATTCAATTGCGTTTGTAAAAAACCTGCAAAAAAGATTACAGGAAAGCGGCTCTTTGGATCCTGCAGTTAAGCATGTAGATTCTTTACAAATTGCCAATGCTGTAAAAATTTTTCAAAAACATAAGAATGTTAAAGCAGATGGAAAAATTTCAGCATCGCTTGTAAGGAAATTGAATGCGAGCGATGCGGAAAAATTTAAAAGAATTGCAATTAATATTGATCGTTACAAACAATTACCTGATCAACTCCCGGCTAAATATATTTGGGTAAACCTCCCGGCTTATTACTTACGGCTAATAGATGGTGATACGATTGTATTTGAATCAAAAACCATTGTTGGCAAGCCCACCACCCGAACTCCCAAACTTAACAGCGTGATAACAGATATGGTAACGTATCCGCAGTGGACAATCCCAAACAGTATCATCAAAAAAGAAATTCTTCCTGCCATGAAAAAAAATGCCGGTTATTTGGCAAGAAAAGGGTTTAGCCTGGTTGATGTAAAAGGTGAAACAGTAGATCCATATTCAGTTAACTGGGCTAAATATACAAAAGGCATACCCTACAAAATTGTTCAGGGAAGTGGCGATGATAATGCCTTGGGAATTTATAAATTTAATTTTAATAATCCTTACAGTGTTTATCTGCACGATACAAATCAGCGTTACCTGTTTAAAAATACTGTAAGGGCATTAAGTCATGGTTGTGTACGTGTGCAGGATTGGGAAAAGCTTGCCTTTTATATTGCAAATAATGATAGCCTTAATCAAAAGGAAGGAAGTGTAGCTACCTATAATTCCGATTCAATAAAAATATGGTTAGCCAACAAAGAAAGGAAAAGGATTATTGTAAAAAACCGTATCCCTTTATTTATCAGGTATTTTACCTGCGAAGGAAAAAACGGGAAAATTATTTTCTACGATGATATTTATGGGGAGGATAAAATACTTAGAGATAAATACTTCGCCGGCAAATAGATCGTTTAATTAATATCCTATTTTAAGAATGATAAAGTAAGCGGTGACTGATGGTATTTTATGAATAACGATATATTCCTTATGCACAAACTTATCCGTTTTCATTTAATTGGTGCCTTTATATTTATTTTTCCAATCGGAAGACTTGCAGCACAGGATTATAAAGATTCAGTAACATCTAAGGATTCATCAATAATTAAGACCAAAGCGCCTTCCTCCCCGAAAAATATAGTTATTAAATATGGTGTGGCCAGTTTTTATGCAAATAAATTTAACGGAAGAAGAACAGCAAATGGCAATACTTACAACTCATTAAAATTAACCGCCGCCTGTAATGTACTGCCACTTGGCATTTGGGTTAAAGTAACCAATATAAAAAATGATAAATCAGTAATAGTGTACATAAATGACAGGCTCCATCCAAAGAACAAGCGATTGATTGATCTTTCTAAAACCGCAGCCGTAAAACTTGCTTTTGTATCAAGGGGAATAACAAAAGTAAAAGTTGAAGTATTAGGTAGACTTCCCCGTTGGTAACATCAATCATTTATTACAACAGTAGCGGCAATACACGAACAATAACTGACAGTATTATGTGGGTAAATAATTTCTTGTTTTGATACTAAGCAACTATTTTTGCCCGAATAAGAAAACTCACTTTTATGAAGAAACTTATATTATTAATTCTTACCATAGCATTATATACCAGTTCATTTGCTCAAACCTCTGATCATCGTAAAAGATCTGCATTAGGGGTAAATTTTTTTTTAAATGACTTTCAAACAGCAGCTGAGATAAAAAAGAATGGATTGGAAAGTGTTATCAGGGCAAAGAATTTGTTTACAACAAATCGTATGAACCCGGGCATTGCTGTTAGTTATTTAAAGGGGCTAAGTAATCATGTGGACTTTGCAACTACTCTGGGAGGGTCATTCGTTGATTATCCTACTACTAATGTTTCCGGTTCCGGGAACAAGAAGTTTTTACTGGAAGCTACCTCAAGTATAAATGTAAAGTTGTTAAGCGATAATTATGCTGTAGTACCCTTTGCTGATATAGGAATTGGTGCAAGCAAATATACAAGCCACTATGCAGCATTTTTACCTGTTGGTTTTGGAATACAAATAAGTGTAGCGGAAGAGGCATTTATTATTATTAATTCTCAATACAGGATACCGGTTACTGATGGGGCAGCACGTCATCTTTATCATAGCATAGGCATTGCCGGCAATATAGGCAAAGAGAGGAATGCAGCACCTAAAGAAGTTATTATACCTGTAACAGAACCTCCGAAAGACAGAGATAGTGATGGAATTTTAGATAGCCTGGATGCATGCCCTGATCAGGCAGGACCTGCGTCGTTAAATGGCTGCCCCGATCGTGATGGCGATATGATTGCGGATAAAGATGATGCCTGCCCGGATGTGGCGGGATTGGCAAAATATAAAGGTTGCCCGATACCTGATACTGACAAAGATGGAATAAATGATGAAGAAGATAAGTGCCCTGAAGTGGCAGGTGTTGCAAGATACCAGGGTTGCCCGATACCTGATACTGATAAAGATGGAATAAATGATGAAGAAGATAAATGTCCCAACGAGGTCGGTACTGCTTCTAACTTTGGCTGTCCTGAAATAGCTCCGGAAGTAATTGAAAAAGTTAATCTTGCAGCAAGAAATATTTTCTTTGCAACGGGCAGCTCTAAATTATTGGCTAAGTCTTATTCTTCCTTAAACAATGTAGTTAAAATATTACAGGATAACCCCAGCTATAAAGTAGATATAGAAGGACATACGGATACAACGGGAACTGCAGAAAAAAATCATATACTGTCACATGACCGTGCTGCTGCAGTGAAAGCTTATTTAATAAGCAAGGGTATTGATGAGAGCCGGATAAAGTCAGAAGGTTTTGGATCTGACAGACCAATTGCCAGCAATAAAACTGCAGCCGGTAAAGCAAAAAACAGGAGGGTAGAAATGAAGCTTAGAAATTATTGATGACCAACCTTAAATAATATTGAACCCTCTGCGATCCGGAGGCTTTTTTATGTGTGCAATAAATGGTTGATTTGCTTTCGAATCCCCCTTGCTTACTCGACTAGCGGTAGTTTTTTTGTCTTTAGATCATTAAATTTTATGTAATCATATTCAGGCGAAAAAGTTAAAAGCTGGTCTAAAATAGAAATGTGTCCAGAACCAAATAACACTAAGACTCTGTCGGAAGGTGAAGTTGTAATTCTTTGAATGTTTCTGAAAATCCGAAGATTTCTGTCATACCAATAGGTTGCCAAAGCATCTGCTCCATTGAATTCCCCCAATTTAAAATCGCCTAAAATATAGGCGCCATACTCACGCTGAAAAACCTTAGGCGAGTTCTGATATTTAAAATATTGTAACAATGATAAATTAGTTTGTAAGGATGTCATATAATCACGCCATTTCTTATAATTCTCGTTTGACCGAAAGCTGTAGCCTTTAAATATGCTGTCTATGTAGGGCTTCATAATAACAGAATCTGTATTATTACTTAAATCATCTGCAATAGAACCTGCGTCTACACTATATACAGTGTCTAAATGGAATTTCTCCATAAGGCGAAAGGCAATTTGTTGTATTTCATCTTTTGCCAAACTATTTTTACCTGATCTATAGTCCCGGTATTTATTCATAGCCTTCCATTTTGCGGGTGCTTCTATACAAATCTTGTTAGGCTTGAATAAGGAGATATAATTTAATAGTTCTTTTACCTCTAATTGTTTTTGTGCAGATAAAATATCCACCTGTTTGCTCTTGTCAACTTTATAGGCGTCTTTATTATAATATTCAAAATGAAAAGTACCTATAAGAAAAACTTTAGGTAGACTGTCCTTGTTTGGTACAAGAAAGACGTCAGGATCTTTTAACTTTTGTCCTTTAGTAACAAAACTGATAAAGGTCAGAGCAATTAAAATCGTAAAAAGTTTTTTAATAATATTCATTTGCTGTTTTTTTTGTAAACTGTCGCTCTAAAATTACCGCTAACAAATACATTAAAAAAATCATCCCAAAAAGATTTAGCCTCTGCATCTTCGCTTACATCATCTTTCCATTCATTTGTAAAGGCAACAGCACGGCTTTTTATTTCATTCCAACTTAAGGGCATAGGAGCAATTAGTTATCATCGCAAAACAAGAAATGTTGGGTAGTTAGCAAGACATCTTTAATCAACACAGTTGCCAGCTTGCCATATTAAAAAGGATAACCAATAGCAAAATTAAAAACGATGTTTTGTTTTCTCCAGGTTGCGCTTCTAAAATTTATTTGCTGAAATGCCGATGGCGGTGGAACGAGCCATGGTTTTCTTAATGGGAAAGCTACATCAATACGCAGCAATAAAATCTGCAGATCAAATCGTAAACCCACACCTGCATCAATAGCCAGTTGCTTTGTAAAATTTTTAGAAAATTCAGCGCC
>JBPCQG010000163.1:0-3243 GCA_050998315.1 Chitinophagaceae bacterium | reverse complement strand
AAATTTTTTTTCTGTTCCTTCTGCAGGATGATAAAAATCATGAACATCATTGGCCCAGAAATTAATAAAGTAAGGTTTATTATTTGTACGTTTTACAAAAGCTAAAATACTGTCAACATATAATTCTGTCTGCTTATGTTGCGGCGCTTCAATAATTTTTCCTCTGCCTAATTTTGCACTTTGTTTATTAAGATCATCATCAAGGTGAAGGGTTCTGTCACCCAAACCTTCAAAGCTGGTAAAAGATTTATCAAAACCATATTCGGTGGGGAGAGGTGCATCGTCCACATCTCTGCCACCGCCTAAGTGCCATTTGCCAATGTGGGCGGTTGCATAACCATTTGCATGAAGCATTTTAGCCAGCGTTGGAACAGTTGCCGGTAAATAGTCAGGCATCTTATTCTCCACATTTTTTTTTCGCTCGGCCAGATACGTATAAAATTGGTGACGAGCAGGATATTGACCGGTAAGCATTGCAACTCTTGATGGCGAACAAACAGGTGAGTTCACATAAAACTGTGTGAACCTGGTTCCCTGTTTTGCCAGAGCATCTATATTTTTTGTCTTGACCTGAGTATTTCCGTAACAGGTTAAATCACCGTAACCCATATCATCAATAAAAATGATAATTACATTAGGTTTGGTTTGCTTTTGCGCTTCTGCAACTATTACTAAGGCCAATAAAAATGAAAATGTAACCAGTATTTTTTTCATATAGCATGAGCTTTTATTTCTAACAATTACATTAACCGGCACTTTAATATTTCGCTTGGTTGAAAGCTAAATAGCAGTACAACCGACGAACGAAATGCGACGCAACGATGATGCTACAAAGAACAAATGTCCGGTACCAAAAATTTCACAACATTATTCAACAGTCTTTACTATTCTTTTGACTTAACTTCAGGCTTAGACAAAACTTTTTTTGCATTAGCCCATTCCATCCATTTATTTTTTAATTTCTCTACCACCTCAGGATATTGAGCAGCAAGGTTACGTGTCTCAGTACGGTCATCTTTTAAATTGTATAATTCCCACTGCCTTTTTGGACCTAACGTAACCAGCTTCCAGTCACCGTTTCTAACAGCCCTGCCCCGTACATGCTCAAAGAAAAGATATTCATGTCCCTTACGTTTTCCATTCGTAAAAACTGGTAAAAGGCTTTGCCCTTCTGTGGGTGTTATTTTGTTTCCTTTAAATGCTGCAGGGTATTTTACACCGGCCATCTCCTGTACTGTTGCCATAAAATCAATAACATGACCGACCTGATTTGTTACACTTCCCTGTTTTGCTTTGATACCTTTTGGCCAATAAGCAATAAGCGGAGTGCAAATTCCACCTTCATACGATTCCATTTTCCAGTAACGAAAGGGAGTGTTTGCCACATTGCTCCACATTGTATCTGTGGAAGCAAAAGTTGTTTCGGGCCCGGGCAAAACTTTTTTATCAACAGGATAAATAATTTTTTGTCCATTGCGTGTTTCACCTGGGCGATCTAAGCCTGGTCCATAGTTCTGGGCGTCATCACAACTTGCACCGTTGTCACTTAAAAATAAGATAAGTGTATTATCCAATTCACCTGTTTCGCGAAGTGTATTAATTATTCGGCCTATGCCCTGATCCATGCGGTCAATCATAGCAGCACGAACTGCCATTGCATAAGCTTCCCATTCTTTTCCGGCAAAGTCTACCCATTTTACATCACCGTTATATCTGGCTGATAAAATGTTTTTATCTTTTGAAAATACGCCTTGCTCAATCATCTTTTTATAACGTTGTTCACGGATTGCGTCCCAACCAACTTTATAAACGTCCTCATATTTTTTAATATCCTGAGGGAGTGCATGTAAAGGCCAGTGAGGAGCCGTTTCTGCTACATATAAAAAGAAAGGTTGTTTTGTTTTGCTAAACTGCCGGATGTATGCAGAAGTAGTATCATTTATGGCATCGGTATAATAAAAATCATCAGGAACATTTTTTACCGGCGCAGTACCATTCACCAAACTAAATGGATCGAAGAAATTTACTACACCCCAAATATTGCCATAATATTTATCGAAACCACGTGCGGTGGGATACTGATCTAATGGGGCAAAATCTCCCTTATCGCTTTGGTGATTTAACCATGCAAGATGTTCTTTTTTATCGGGTATTACTTTTGTATTCGCTACATGCCATTTCCCTACCATCCCTGTTTTATATCCACCGGATTTTAGCAGTTCTGCCAGCGTGATTGTGTTTTCTTTCAAATAGCCGCGATAGCCGGATTCTCCCTGATCAAAGCTCATATTGCCGATACCGGCTTCATGACTGTACAGTCCGGTTAGTAAAGATGCCCGTGTAGGGCAACAGCGGGAGGCATTATAAAACTGTGAGAACCGCAAACCTTTGGCAGCAAGCATATCGATGTTAGGCGTTTTTATTTCTCCACCGTAACAGCCAACATCAGAGTATCCCATATCATCCGCTAAAATGATGATTATATTGGGACGGTTATCAACCTTTAATTTAGACTGTCCATAAGAGCAGTTACAAATTAAAAGCATGAAGAAAATAAAAGAAATAGGAATTAACTTATCTGTACTTATCATTAAATGACTTTTATAACAACTGGTTTTAAAAATTATTGCTGGTATAAATAACTAAAAGAACCCGGATCAGCCATCAATTTATCAATACCTGTTTTCTTATGTTTTATAAATTTTATTTTAATAATTGCTGTTTTTCGGGGGGGAACTTTCTCTGATGAATTATGGGTGTGTAAAACATAAAACAATTGATTATTTCTGCCTTTTACAACATCACCATGACCACTCCCGTTTTGTCCTGTTATACTTTTATCAATTACCGGATTTCCTTCATACTTCTGCCAGGGACCATACGGCGACTTGCTGACGGCATAACCCACCGCATAAGTAGCGTGTTTAAAATGATTTGCACTATAAATTAAATAATACAAATGATTGTGTTTTATAACTGTTGGCCCTTCAGTTACTGACCATTTATCTTTTTCTGTATTCTCCCAAACATCTGTTGCTTCTATACATTGCTTTGCTGATTCAGTTTTTACTGAAAGCATATCATCATTCATTTCCGCAACAAAAATTCTATTGCCACCGTTTGCAACTACAACATAATACAAATATTTCTTACCATTATCATCAATAAAAACATATGGGTCAATTTGTTTTGTTTCTTCTGATAACGATTTAAAAACTTCCTGTTTAAAAGGACCTGAAGGAT
>JBPCQG010000184.1:0-3189 GCA_050998315.1 Chitinophagaceae bacterium | reverse complement strand
TCTGTTGTGTTTATATTTATTTTCGGTGGCGTGAGCTTCGTATTTTTTGGCGCAATACGATACACTCGTCCGTATCCTTTTTTATCCTGCATTTGATGGCCACCAACTACAGGGTCATACCAATCTGCTATATAAATAGCGCCGTCTGTTCCAATAGTTACATCACTTGGGCGAAACCATTTTTCCTTGTTGTTATTCTGTGCAGTGTCATTCCATACATAACCCGGGTTGTCCCCGGCAAGAGAAGTAATAAAGTTTTTTCTGTCCCCCAGGTTATAGCCGGAATTTTTTACTGCGGGATGATAACCGAAAATTACATTTCTTCCTGCATCTGCACTAAGCAACAGTCCTAAATGTTCTTTACCTAATGCATCACTTTCGTATAACACAATACCTGTAGGTGCGCCTGCGCCGGAGCAGTCGCCAGCGGGCATTACACCGGGATCTTCCTGGTGCCAGTGTGCCGCAAAAATATCCTGCCCCGGCCTTTGATCTGCCTGCCAGTACCTTGTACCATCCGAACTAAAGTAGCCTGCATTCCCGCCTTCCATCAACCAGGTAGTGCGGCATGTTACTACCTGGTCATCATTATCGTTTTGCCAAAGATTACCGTAAGAGTCGGGTATTGTTTCATAGGAATTTCTAAAATTATGTCCCATTACTTTTAATCCGGTACCATCGGGTTTTATCCGCAGGTTCAATCCTCCCACCCACACCTTTCCATCATCGCTTTTCAGGTTGCCCTCGTTTTTTGTATTATACGGAGATCCACCTGTGTAAATACTTCCGGCACGCAACATCCATCCTGATTTATCTTTTACGATGTGAGGACCGGCATTACCTACATTAAAATACCAGTTTCCATCCGGACCTGCATACACGGCATGAACGGAATGATCATGATCTTTACCTCCAAAACCTGTCAGGAATATTTCCTTTTTATCAGGTTTGTCATCCCCGTTTTCATCGGTGTACACAATGATATTAGGAGAACACGAAACGATTATTTTGTTTCCGATTACGGCAATACCAACTGGTGAAACCAGATCCCGGTCTTCCACAAAAACAATAGAAGTATCAGCTTTTCCATCTCCGTTTCTATCTTCCAATATTATAACTCTATCACCTTTAGGATGATGTAAAAAATGAGTTGAATCATTATTGTAGTTTCTATAGTCCACAGCTTCCGTTACCCATATCCTGCCTTTGCTGTCTGCATCCATATTGGTGGGATTGTATAACATAGGAGACTCAGCCCAAAGGGTTGCTTCGAGATCATCAGGCAAATACAGATCAGAACTTTTAGAAATGTTTGGTGCCTTTGATACAACCTTAGGAGATTCGGTGAAACTCATAACATAAAAAAGAACCGAAAACAGGGAAATAAAAAAAAGAAAAAAATAAGATTTTTTCATTGCGTTAAGTAATATATAAGTTAGGTATTGTAATTATATTTCTAAGAAAATAGCTTGCGAAGAAATTTCAGATTATGCCGGTAGCTTTCTACAATATCGGCTTTGGGCGGCGTTGACGATTCAATTTGCATCCATCCATCTCCATAATAATCCATCTCGTACAAAAGGTTTCTGATCTTCGTCCAATCCAGCGTTCCCTGCCCTAAAAGAGAACCATTTTCTTTTATATGCAATTCGCAAATATTATTTTTTCCTAATTGCTTAACTTCTTTCAAAACATCGTATCCGGCATCGGCAGTGTTACGGAAATCAACATAAGCTTTAATATTTTTTGACCCTACCTGTTCTATAATCTCCAGGTGCTCAGCCGCATTCAGGTATGATTCTATGCCTAATATAATGCCCATCTTTTCTGCTTTCGGAGCTACTCTTTTTAACCGGTTGATTACTTCTTTTTTTCCTTTCTCATCATTTCGTAAATCGTTTTTACTGAAGAAAGCGAGCAATATCACATTTACACCCAGGTTCTTTGCTGTATCAATACTATCCCACACCCATTCTTCGGTTCGCGGATCTGATTTGTAAGGTACCTTATTCAATTCACCAATTGCTATGCTTGCTATTTCTACACCCGTTTTCTTTGAAGCCTCAATGAAGGATTGTTGGATCGCCGGATCACGCAAATGCAAATTGTTTTTCTCTGACCCCATATTTACCATTATACCGGGAAGGCCTATCTGCCTGGCTACATCAAATGCTTCAATGCTGCTGTCTTTTCCAATTGACCAGTCGCAGGCGCCAATATGAAACTTCTTTTCCCTTTCATTAGCAAAAACCCATTGATGCGAAAACGGTGTAAGAGCGGTAAGCAGGGAGGCGTGTTTCAGCAATTGGCGACGGGAAAGCATAGATACTATTCATTTTATTATAACAGAAACAACGAAACGAACAAGAGAAGGAATTCTAACAAAAAAATAGCCTGGAAGTTATTAACGTTACGGCACCCGATTCAGCAGAGCCTTTTGCTAACGCCTCAACTCTTCTAAACGCCTGGCCATAGCTTTACGGGTTTTATAGAGCTCATCCCGGTTACGGGAGAAGGTACTCACATCAATTACCAAATTGCCGACCATGGTATCAGCAAACTTTTGGTCGCCTAAATTTTGTAACATCCATAGATACTCATAATCTTCAATGCCTTCACGTAAAAGTTCAAATCGTATTGAGGAAACGGGGCCATCTACATTAGGTTGACCGGTATATTTTTTTGTATAATCTCCCGGGTAAACCAAAGAGCCTTCACCATTAAGCACGTAACCATCGCTACACAGGAAGCCAGAGATAAAAGTGACAGCATCAAGCCAGGGATTGGGTGTCTCTGACCAAAAGTTGGTAGCCCAGTAAAGGATACCAGCCATTTTATAACCTGCCGTAATCCAGGGAACCATCACCAGATCGAGGGCCGGTGCATCAATGAAATAGTTGGGCTGCGGATAAGCCTGATCGCAGGAGATATACCAGGTCATCTCCCCGCCTTTGGCCTGCTCTTCTACGATTGCCTGTTTCACCTGCTGTTTGTTCAGCGAATTACCATGCATAGAAAAGTTATTTACATGACCGCGAAGGGTACCCCAATCGGGGTTATCCGGAACAGGAGATTCAGTTGCTAAAAACGGAACACCTGAAGCAGCTTCATGCACGAGAGTGGCCCATTGACGTGTTTCTTCGTAGTCTTCTTTTGTATTAGGTTCATCTATCGGACTGTTAAATACCA
>JBPCQG010000115.1:0-3093 GCA_050998315.1 Chitinophagaceae bacterium | reverse complement strand
CCTATCCCCTAAAGGGGGAGCAAGGGTAAAAGTTCAATGATCCTCAATCGTGTTTCTTGTATATTGGCGCATTAAGGTTGAGGTTCCAAATTTTAAATATCAAATCTCAAATCAATTATGTTCGAATCATTAAGTGATAAGTTAGATTCCGCTTTTAAAAACCTGAAAGGTCAGGGTAGAATTACAGAGTTAAATATTGCTGCTACATTAAAGGAGATTCGCCGTGCGTTGGTGGATGCCGATGTGAACTATAAAATTGCCAAGGAGTTTACCGATTTAGTTAAGGAAAAAGCCACCGGCGAAAAAGTTATTAATGCCATAAGCCCCGGGCAATTAATGGTGAAAATTGTAAAAGATGAACTGGCTGAGCTCATGGGCGGCACTGAAAGCGATCTTGACCTGAAAGGCAATCCAACAATTATTTTAATTGCCGGCTTACAAGGTAGCGGTAAAACAACTTTCAGCGGTAAACTGGCAAATTATCTCAAAACAAAAAAAGGTAAATCTCCATTGTTGGTTGCTGCAGATATTTATCGTCCTGCAGCGATTGAGCAATTAAAAATTTTAGGGGAACAGGTTAATGTAGATGTGTATAGCGAGCCTGAAAATAAAGATGCTGTTGCTATTGTACAAAATGCAATTAAAGAAGCCAGGTCTAAAAATAAAAATGTACTCATTATAGATACCGCTGGTCGTTTAGCGGTTGATGAAGTGATGATGACCGAAGTTGCCAACATAAAAGCTGCAGTTAACCCGCAGGAAATTTTATTTGTGGTTGACAGTATGACGGGTCAGGATGCAGTGAATACAGCAGCTGAATTTAACCGGAGGTTAGACTTTACGGGTGTTGTGCTAACCAAGTTAGATGGTGATACAAGAGGAGGTGCTGCCATATCTATTAAATACACAGTAACTAAACCCATAAAGTTTGTAAGCAGTGGTGAGAAAATGGATACACTGGATATTTTTTATCCTGAGCGTATGGCGCAGCGTATACTCGGTATGGGTGATATTGTGAGCCTTGTGGAAAAAGCGCAAGACCAATTTGATGAGGAAGAGGCAAAAAAATTAGAGAAAAGAATTAGAAAAAACCAATTTGATTTTGAAGATTTTAAAACCCAATTGCAACAAATTAAAAAAATGGGTAATCTTAAAGACCTGATGGGTATGATACCCGGAGTTGGCAAGCAGATAAAAGATGTAGATATAAATGACGACTCTTTTAAAGGAATTGAAGCTATGATAAACTCCATGACATTAGAAGAGCGCAGAAATCCTGACGTAATAAATCCTAGCCGCAAACAAAGAATTGCTAAGGGAAGCGGAAAAGATATTGCAGAGCTTAATGCTTTTATAAAACAGTTTGAACAAATGAAAGATATGATGAAAATGATGAATAAAATGCCTATGAGCAAGCTTGCGGGGCTCGGAAAGAGATAATTTAATTTTTTCATTTGGATTTTGTACTTTCACTCCTTATCTTCGCTGTCCTTTTAGAAACCAAATTACTAAAACCCCAAAAAAAATTTCTATTTTTTATGGCTGTAAAAATGAGATTGCAACGGCATGGCTCAAAGAAGAGACCCTTTTACTTTATAGTAGTTGCAGACGGACGTAGTCCACGAGATGGTAAATTCATCCAAAAATTAGGCTCTTATAATCCTTTAACAGTTCCTGCTTCCATTCAAATCGACAGGCAAAAAGCATTGGATTGGTTGCACAAAGGTGCACAACCAACTGATACTGTACGGAGAATATTAAGCTTTAAAGGAGTTTTGTTCCTTAAGCATTTATTGCGTGGCGTTAGCCTTGGTTTATTTGATGAGGCAACAGCAATGGAGAAATTTACTAAGTGGAGCGGAGAGCATGAGCAGGAATTTGCAAAGCGGCAGGAGAGCCACAAAAAAGCAAGACCAAAAGGCACACAACCTTTTGTAAAAAGGGAAGTACCTAAAAAAGCTGAAGAAACTCCACAGCCTTCTGAAACAATTACCCAGGGTGCAGGTGCCGAAGCTGAACCAAAAACAAAAGAATAAATCGTTTGCTATATGATATTACTAGGTCCCGGTTTTTATCGGGATTTTTAATTACGTCTTTGGAGGAGCAAAGCGCCGGAGGGATATAATATTTATATAAAAATTTTTTGAAGCAAACATTTGTTTTCCATAAGCATCATCGTTGTCACTCACCTGTACGGCATACCTTTAGGCAACGCATGGATAATTATTTTAAAATAGGCAAGCTTGTAGCCACTTACGCATTAAAAGGGGAGATTATATTACAGCACAGTCTCGGTAAAAAAACTTCTTTAAAGGGACTGGAAACACTTTTTATTGAAGAAAAAAAAGACAGCTTTATTCCTTACTTTATTGAATCAGCAAAAATAAAAAGTGCTACGGAAACCTATGTAAAGTTTGAAGGTATAAGTAGTAAAGAAACCGCACATAAACTTATACAAAAAGAAATATGGCTGCTGGAAAATGATTTCAAAAAGTTCGCAGATAAATCTGCACCCATTTCGTTACTTGGTTTTACCATGATAAATGATGAGGAAGACCTTGGCGAGATACTTGAAATTATTGAACAGCCTCACCAAGTGTTGTGTAAAATATTATTGAAAGGTAAAGAAGCATTGATACCCATCCACGAAGAATTTTTAGATAAGATAGATAAAAAAAACAGGAAAGTTTTTCTAACGCTGCCGGATGGATTGCTGGAGATTTATAGATAATTCTTTATTCATAATTAAGGTCTTAGAGCAAGTCTCTCACCGGAAACCCGACGCCCGGCTACAGCATAGTCTGAAGATTTAAATAATAAAATCCATATTTGCCAGGGTGTGGTCTTCGGGGCATTGATGAAATAATCAATGTAGCGTGCATTGTTTAAATGATTGAAGGGATTGTAATCAGAAAAGCGGATAAGTACTGCTACGCCGTTGATTTCTATGACAAAAACAAAACCATTTTAGGCTGATCTTTTCACATATTCCTGTTGCTTATTTACAACAGCTACCACTCTTGCTAACAATTTATTTTTTACAGCATTTAATACACTCATTTTGTTTTTTCCTTCTGCAACTTTTCTTTCATA
>JBPCQG010000087.1:0-7128 GCA_050998315.1 Chitinophagaceae bacterium | reverse complement strand
AGCAGTATTACTCAATAAAAACTGAACAACAGAGGTGTTATCATCCATAAGTATTCCTTTTTTAAGACGTGAGTAAAGTAGTTTATTGAAATGCCTTATTTGCTCTGCTTCATTAGATGTGATGCATGCCTCACTGCCAACAATAGGTTCTCCAAATTCGATAATTATCTTTTTCCCTAAGATGGTAAACGAGTTATAATTAAGGCTAACAGGCAAAACCCTGAAAGCTTTTGATATCGCCTCAAGCTTCCAGGCATTGATTGCTATTCTTGCAGAACCTTTTTTTAATGGACGTAGCTGCCATTGGTTAAGACAAAGTCCTTCTGAAAATATGAGCACTATTCCTTCATCCTGCAATATCTGGTTGCACCGTTCAAATGCTGTATCATTTAACGCTAAATATTCTTTTCCTCCGCTTAAGCGGTAAATGGGGATGGCTTTTAGAGTTGTAAGAATTTTTTTTGCTATAGGATTTTTAAAGGCATCTCCCCGTGCTAAAAAGTGTACCGGTTTTTTAAACAAAGCCCCTAATAATACTGCGTCAAAAAAAGAATTGGGATGATTGCAGGCTAATAGTAAAGGACCTTTTTCATTAAGTACGTTCCTGTTACTAATAACAATTTTGCTACAAAAAAATAACAGCCCTGCCCTTACCCAAAATTTTATAAAATAATACAACTTAATAATTTATATAGGAAGATAGGGAAATCAACTTGTGAATCATGTAATGTGCTTTTTAAACTTCATTTTTAATAATTGAAATAGTTATAGATTAATAGAATTAATAAATGAAATTTGTCAGGTTTTAACTAATGCTGCGACTATTATTAAAGAAGCTATTTTTTAAATACCTAATAATTAGGAAGATGAATTTAATGAATACAATGATGTTGTCTTGTGTGAAGGCAACAGAACTTATGGAAATGAAGGAGCATGTTTCATTAGGTTTTATGAGAAATATACAATTACAAATGCATACTGCAATGTGTTCAGGTTGTAGACATTATATGAGGCAGAGCAAGTTAATTAATGAACTTCTTAGAAAAAAGTTTGGTGCGCCCCCTATTATTGATAATACTGACACCCTCGAAGCAGCTATAATTTCAAAAATTAATAAAAATTAATTTAGGGGGTTTGCAATACAGTATAGGCAAAACTATAGATATAGTTTACACACCTCTCTCGGTTGTGCTTCATTCTTTATTTGTATTAGAAGAACAATTATTGTTACTATTTCATAAAAGATTTTAAAAAAAGTAAGTCTTCGTGTCAGGTTTTTGCATACTGCCCGACTAATGGGTTATCAATTTCGATTCTTTTTGTTTCACGAAAGAATTATTGGTTGTAAGCTTAGGGCAGACATTTTTTAAACATAAATAAACATAACCGTATGGGTAGCAATTATTACAATGAGGAAGATTTGAAAAAGTTTGGCAATGTAGGTGAGTTTCAAAAAAACCTTGCCGACAAGTTCTTTTCTTATTATGGCGAAGTGTTTAAGGATAGTGAGTTATCAGCAAGAGAGAAATCACTGATTGCATTAGCTGTAGCCCATGCTGTTCAATGTCCTTACTGTATTGACGCATACAGCAATGATGCATTTGAAAAAGGATGGAGTGAGGCGCAGATGATGGAAGCAGTTCATGTCGCCTGTGCCATTCGTGGTGGAGCATCATTAGTGCATGGCGTGCAAATGATGAATAAAGTGAAAGAGATAGCAATGTAACTCTTTGGCAGCGTCCCCATTTTCCATTCAAAAAAAGCAGGTTTATGAATAAACAAATCATTACAATCATTGCCCTTTTTATTAGCACTAGCTTGTGGGGACAAGTAGATAGCTCTTTTTTTACAATCAGGCTTTCAT
Organism: Chitinophagaceae bacterium; assembly: GCA_050998315.1. Taxonomy (GTDB): domain Bacteria; phylum Bacteroidota; class Bacteroidia; order Chitinophagales; family Chitinophagaceae; genus Ginsengibacter. The sequence goes on along the minus strand of JBPCQG010000087.1, from coordinate 5,264 downwards.
CATTTGATAGAAGTGTCAATAATAACTTTGTTCAGCTTCATTGGAAAACTGCCTGTTTTCTGGAATATGCAAATTTCCAAATCCAGAAATCAACTGATGGTAACAATTTTACTACAATAAAATCATTTGTGGCTGATAGATTACGCTGCCAACAGCCATTTGATTATAATGACAGCTCAAATGTTTTTCAGGGGAGGGTTTATTATAGAATTAATGTAGGAAATCTTGACGGTAAATTTTATCATTCTGCCATTAGGAACGTTTCTATAAAGACCAACTCCCTTAATGCTATTCAAGTTTATCCTACAATTACCACTAATGTTTTAAATTTTTCCTTCAATAGTAGCATTGATGCGACTTTGGTTGCTGTAATTATTAATCAAAGTGGTAATGTAGTTACCCATAATAAGTTAATCGTCAGTAAAGGTTTAGGTAACTATTATTTTCCAATAAATAGTTTGTCATCAGGCTTTTATTGGTTACAGGTGTTGAATGCTGAAGGGCAAGGAAATGCTGTATACTTTATCAAACACTAACAACCATTAGAATTTTAGGAACATCAATATGAAATCATTAAAAGCACAGCACAATATTCTTGCAGATGTTCATGAACAAATAGAGATTTTAGAACATGGCAGTACAGGAGATTTTGCGCTTGTACCTTTTCAGCAAAAGCTTGAAGAAACCGGATTATATCCATTGAAACCAAAAGGCATCGAGATATTTCAGGTGAATGTTGGAAAAATGTGTAACCAGGTTTGTAAACATTGTCATGTAGATGCAGGGCCCGACAGAAAAGAAATTATGACGGTTACAACCATGCAGCAATGTTTGGATGCACTTAAAAATAATTCACAACTAAAAATTGTTGATCTCACCGGCGGTGCTCCTGAAATGAATCCGGATTTCAGATGGTTTGTAGAAGAAATTAAAAAGTTGGGCAGGCATGTTATAGTACGCTGCAACCTTACAATCATTCGTGCCAATAAAAAATATTACGACCTGCCACAATTTTACAAGCAACATAATATTGAAGTTGTTTCTTCACTTCCTTTTTATACGCAGGACAGAACAGACAGGCAGCGGGGAAATGGTGTGTTTGAAGACAGCATAAAGGCTATGCAAATGCTTAATGAGGTTGGTTACGGTAAAGAAGGAACAGGATTAATTTTGAATTTGGTTTATAACCCTGCAGGAGCATTTTTGCCGCCTTCACAAGATTCTCTGGAGAAAGAATATAAACAAGCATTGATGCAGAAATACGGAATTGAGTTTAATAATTTATATGCCATAACCAATCTTCCTATCAGCCGCTATTTAGATTATTTATTGCAGGCTGGTATCTATGAAAAATACATGGAAAAGCTGGTGAACGCTTATAATCCTGTAGCAGCGGCCAATGTGATGTGCCGCAATACAATATCAATAAGCTGGGATGGATATTTATATGATTGTGACTTTAACCAGATGCTTGATTTAAAAGTTGAAGGAACATCAAAACATATTTCGCAATACAATACAGAAATATTGAATGGAAGAAATATAATTGTTAACCAGCATTGCTTTGGCTGTACAGCAGGCTCAGGAAGCAGTTGTGGCGGCGCTGTAGTTTAGTCAGCTATTTGTAAAACTATAATTATACAAATTCCGTAACTGAAATTATTAATAATCAATTGGCAATTCAGCAATACAATACTGCTCTTTTACTTTTTACCCGCAGAAGCGAAAAAGAATCTCTTGCCAAAAACTTTTTACCATTTGGCAACGCTGCTAAAAATCAAGCCATTACCCAAAAAATTATTGATCGTTCTATTGAATTAGCAAAAAATTCAGGTTTGCCATTTTTTGTTTGGGATGAAAAACTGCAGCATGGAGATTGTTTTGGAGAAAGGCTTGCAAATGCCATAACTGCTGTATTTGACAAAGGTTTTCACAAATTAATTGTTATTGGGAATGACTGTCCGCAATTAACTTCTTTGCACATTCAGCAGGCAGCATTGCAATTGGAGAAATATAACCAGGTGCTTGCTCCCACAAAAAAAGGCGGCGCTTATCTTATCGGGCTTACTCAAAAAACTTTTAATAAAGAAACATTTACAACTGTACGCTGGCAAAGTTCTTTTGCATATAATGATCTTGAAAAACTTTTCTCATTTTCTGTATTTCATCTTCCGCTGCTGGATGATATAAATGATTTTGATGATCTGCAGAAACATGTTTTTATCTTTCAAAAATTGATTCTCTAAGTATTTATTTGATAAGCATTATTGCATCAATAACAAAATACTTTACCAGAATTGCATACTTCAATTCTCCTTTTAGCGTACGGTTTTTATTCAGGTTAAAAGCTCCACCGTTTTTAGTTTCCTGATTTTACACTCCGTGATTTTTTATTTATTTATCAACCAGATTTTAATTTATTATGAAACCTACACTTATGTTTCTGCTATTCATATTAGCACACTGCTGCTTTGCACAATTATCAATAAAAGGCATTGTAAAAGATGCATCCAATAATGAGCCTTTAGCTGGTGTAACCATTGCTGAGAAAGGCACAAAGAATGAAGTTGTTACCCAAAGCGATGGTTCTTATTCCATACAATATTCAAACAAGAGCTCTGCATTTATTGTTTCTTCTGTTGGATATAATACCCAGGAAATTAAAGTAAGCGTTCAATCAAATCTTTCCATATTTCTTATTCCTCTAAACACGGTATTAAAAGATGTTGTTGTTACTGCATTAGGCATCCAGAGAGATAAAAAAGAATTGGGTTATGCGGTGCAAACTTTGCGGACAAAAGATATTACTGAGGTACGGCAAACCAATCTTGTAAATGCCCTTGCCGGAAAACTGGCAGGCGTACAGGTTACCAATGGTTCTTCAGGAATTGGTTCATCATCAAGGATAGTTATCCGGGGAGAAAATTCTTTATCAGGAACCAGCCAGCCACTTTTTGTTGTGGATGGAATTCCGATAAGCAATAATGCTGTTACCAATAATACTGAAAACAACGAAGCTGGTTTTCAGGAAGTGGATTATGGTAATGGTGCTGCCGATATTAACCCCGATGATATTGAATCTATCACTGTATTGAAAGGTGCCGGTGCGTCTGCTTTATATGGAAGCAGGGCTGGCGCAGGTGTTATTGTAATTAAAACAAAAGATGGATCAGGCACAAAAGGTAAAGGTGTTAGCTACAGCAGTTCGCTAACTTTTGAAAATCCCTTGGTACTTCCTAAATACCAAAATGAATATGGCGCAGGCGCAGGTGGTTTATTTTAGTATGAAGATGGTTTTGGAGCAGGTAAAAATGATGGGGGCTTAACCAGTTTTGGTCCGAGAATTATGGGGCAGTTGATAAAACAATTTAACGGGCCTTCAAAAGATAAAGACGGTAACCCGGTAAGGGGTGCAGATATTTTTGCAAGAAATGGGAACCCGATTGAGGCAACTCCTTTTTTAGCCCACCCAAATAATGTAAAAGATTTTTATAACACAGGAAGAACGTTCATCAATACAGTTTCCTTTAATACAGGAGCAGAAAAAGCTAATCTTCGTTTGTCTTATTCAAACCTTGATAATAAAGGCATAGTGCCAAATACTGATCTGAAGAGAAATAGTTTTTCATTATCAGGCCTGGCAAAAATGAGTGATAAAATTTCCGCAAGGGCTTTTATAAATTTTATTAATTCCTCCAGCACCAACCGCCCGGCAGTGGGATATGGCAGTGAGAACCCGATGTACACTTTCAACTGGTCAGGAAGGCAGGTTGATTTTAAAGACCTGAAAAATTACTGGCAGGCTGGCAAAAAAGATTTCACCCAGTTTAACGCGAATTATTTATGGTTAGATAATCCATATTTTACTGCTTATGAAAACACCAATGGCTTTGCAAAGAACAGGGTATTGGGAAATGCAGAAGTTAGCTATGCATTCACAAACAATTTTAGTATAAGATTCAGATCTGGTATTGATTTTTATAATGACCTCCGAAAATCTAAAAGAGCGTTCAGCACAAAGCGATTTACCAATGGTGCATATCGTGAAGATGAGATCACCTACAATGAATTGAATACCGATGTTTTGCTCTCCTACCAAAAAGTGTTGAGCAGCAATTTTAAATTCAATGTATCAGCAGGAGGTAATGTTCTAAATCAAAAAACAAATTATAAAAGCACTACAGCCAACCAGCTTTCTGTTCCCGGCATTTACAATTTTGGTAACTCCAAAGTTCCTCTCGTATCATCACAGGAACTTTCAGAAAAACGAATCAACAGCTTGTTTGCCTTTGGGGGTTTGGGTTATAAAGATTTTTTATTTGCTGATCTTACATTACGCAACGATTGGTCCAGTACTTTGCCTGCTAAAAATAATTCTTATGCATATTATTCCGGGTCTATCGCTTTGTTATTATCTAAAATGATAAAACTTCCCGGTGTAATCAGTTATTCAAAATTGAGATTAAGTTATGCAAAAGTAGGCAGTGATACAGATCCGTATCAGCTTAATAATACTTTTGTTTTTAATCAGAATTATGGATCAACGCCGCTTTTAACCAGCAGCACCGGCTTATTAAATCCTGTTCTGAAGCCCGAAAGATTGGATGCCTTGGAATTAGGAACCGAGTTATATTTTTTTAAAGACAGGTTAGGAATTGATGCCTCGGTTTATCAAAATACCAGTGCAGATCAGATCATCAATTTACCTGCATCTTCTTCCAGCGGATACGCTACACGTTTGGTTAATGGAGGAAAGATACAAAGCCGCGGTATAGAAATTTCCTTAAAAGCTGTACCCGTTTTGCAAAACAATTTCAGGTGGAATACAAATGTAAATTTCTCTTTAAACAGGAGCAGAGTTACACAGTTACCAACGGGAGTTGATCAGTATGTAACAGGATTTGAAAGCCTGTACATAACTACAGACAACAGTGTATTTTTTATTGCAACACCTGCTAACAAAGGCCGTGTAGGTGATATTTATGGTACTGGCCTTTTGGAAGTAAATGGTAAAACCGTTTACGATGCAAAAGGTTTCCCGGTGAGAGATCCGAAACTTAGAAATTTAGGAAATTACAATCCTGATTTTATGCTTGGTTTTGGACATGAATTTTCTTACAAAAATGTAAGTCTTAGTTTTCTTTGGGATTGGAGACAAGGCGGTGTTTTTCTTTCAAGAACATTTTCTTTGGGCAGCACTTCAGGTATTTTAGAATCAACGCTGCCTGGCAGGGAGAGCGGAATTATTGGCGATGGAATTACCA
>JBPCQG010000047.1:0-11078 GCA_050998315.1 Chitinophagaceae bacterium | reverse complement strand
CTTTTACGTAGTAAAATTGAAGAACTGACATTAGCAGTAAATCCAAAAATAAAATTGGGTGATTTTGATCGGGAATTTGAAACAACACATAAAATTTTGCTTTTAAAAAGACTGACAAAAGAGTAGTTCCGCCTTCTATTCCTCGTTTGCAACGAGGACTAATCCACGACATTTAGTACTTTTAGCCATCGTGGGTGTTCCATCTGCAACCCGTGGAAGCCGCCGTCTGGTCTCCGACCAACGGCAATAATTTATAATGCAACATGATTACATCCCGCTGGTCAGAGACCAAGCGGGGGCGGCATTTTAAACCCATGCTATCTCCCTTCTAGTCCTCGTTTGTACGAGGACTTCTATTCATGAAGCCTTACTCTAATTAAAATTGTAGTTTAGTTACTATGTATCCAAGGTTCTTTCAACCAACAGATATTGAACTTTTCATTATCAATGATAAACAAATTGAAATTCCAAAGTGCATTGTAACATTTAATAAATGGAGTGGAGAACCATTGACATCAACATTTGGAGGAAAACCAATAGTTAGCTTTGAGAATAAACCAATGTTTGCAGAATTGTCAATCATGTCACATTTTATTGCAGATGGTTGGCAAAGTCGTTGGATAGAAACTTATGGTAAAAGTAAAAAAGAGCAATTTGTTTAACCGAATGGAAAGATGACAAATACAAAAATCAAATTCACACTCCAATTGATGATAAAGAAGTTTTGGAATTGTTAGCAGGTATAGCAAAATAATTCTGATTCCTATTCTGGTTGTTGGGATGTATTAGCCTGGAAAAACTAAAAAATTGTATTTGCGGAATCAAAACGCAAAAAAAAAGATAGTATCAGAAATACACAAATCAATTGGTTGGCTGCAGGATTGAATTATGGATTAACCACAAATAATTTTCTTGTTGTACAATGGGATATGTAGTTCCTCACCCCCCATGCTATCCTTAGTATATTTAAATAATAAAAGCATTGCTGTCCCACGCTATCCTTAGTATGTTTAAATAATAAAGTATTGCTGTCCTGAGTTTGTAACTCAGGACATTCTCCATAATCAATAACATCGCTTATATTTCAGTTACAAAAACTAAAACTATTTTGTCTGAAGGAGGATATAAAATAACAGACCAAAGTGCAACTTATTTTGTAAGTTTTGTCCCGAAACTTCGGGATTGATTGGGTTGATGTATTTTCCAGGAGAGAATATCCCTTTGCTAACCTTAGTATCTTTAAATAATAAAAGTTTGCTGTCCTGAGTTTGTAACTCAGGACATCTCATTTTAAATAATTATCTTTAGAAAAAGAAAATTGTATGGTAACTGAATTAAAAGAAGTTATTTCCTCAATAGAAAAGCTTAAAGATGAAGAGCAAAGAGAAATTGCAAAAATGCTTACTGATGAAATGAATTGGGATACCACTTTACAAAACAGCCAGGAGAAATTAGATAACCTTGCACAGGAAGCTCTTAATGAATATAAGTCTGGTAAAACTCAACAAACAGGTTGGTAATTGAAATCAGTAACCACAGAAAGATTTAGAAAAGCTTTTAATAAGCTCCCTAAAAACATTCAGGAAAGAGCCAGGCAATCTTACCAATTATGGAAATTAAATAATAATCATCCGGGTCTACACTTCAAGCAAATCCATAATCGTAAATCTATTTATTCAGTAAGAGTGGGTCTCTCATACCGAGCCATAGGAATCATTGAAAATGAAACAATGATTTGGTTTTGGATTGGCTCCCATGAAGATTATAATAATTTAATAACTCAATTATAATTCTTCTCCTACGCTAGTTCCCCAATTAGTCCTCGTTTGCAACAAGGACTAATCCACGACATTTAGTACGTTGCAATTAATGAGTGGACACAAATATTTAATCAGCGATAATGCAGGATGATACCCATTTCTAATGCCAGCTACAACTCAATATCTGCAATAGTTTCACCGGGAAATTTTAGATTTACCTTTTAGTTGTTAACTTCATCATCAGTATTCAATCGGCTTAGGTTCCTGGCTTAACGTTTTAATTTACATACCATTGCAAGCTCCCAACGCTGTGAGTCATGTATTAACGATACTGCTAACATCAAACTGATAAGAGATAATAATCAAAATAATAAAGTATGAAAAGAGTACTGTTTTTGTTTGGTTTTTTATTAAGCATACAAACTGGATTTTCACAAAATTCCGATGTAGATGCACTGTTTAAACAAATTGCCACTGAAAAGAATGAGAACACCCGTATTGATATAATTATCGATTTTCTGGCGAACACTTCGGAGGTTGACCCGATATTGGATATGCAAAATTGTCAAAAGATTTTATTGCAATCACAAAAAAATAAAGACAAAATAACCGAAGCAATGGCTTTGTCTAATATAGCATATGATTACAGGGCATTTGGCAATACCGCAAAAAGTTTAGAATACAATTTAAAAGCAACTGCGTTAGCTGCTGAAACTGGAAATGAAAAATTAATAAACAACACAGAGCTTAACCTTGCACATATCTATAAAGACCAGGCTGATTATTCAAAAGCGATCCCCATCTATTTATCTTCTGCAGCATCTGCTATCCGGCAAAAAGACTATTTAATACAAGCCTGGACTTTTGCAAGTTTGGGCGAAGTATATGAGGCAATGAACATAAAAGATTCTGCATTAATATATACCCAAAGAGCCTATGAACTTTGTACGCAGTATCATTATACTGATTTTATAAGTAGCGTTATTAGAACCTTAGGCAGCATACAAGGCAAAATGGGAAATAAGGAACTTGCTATAAGTTATTTTAATATGTCAATAAAGTATGCTTTTAGTGTTAATTCCAGCAGGTGGCTCAATCAGGCTTATTTTGCATTGGCTCAATATTATTTTGATACCAATCAAAATGATTCAAGTTTGGTGTATGCGAAAAAAGCTATTGATATTGTAAAAAACACAGCCTTCTCTAACAAGAGTATTAAACCCGCAAAACTACTTTTGGATATTTATGAAAACACCAACAGCGACAGCGCTATAAAATATTTAAAAATTTACAAAGCGGCTAATGATAGTTTATACAGTGCAAAAACAATTCAACAAACGCAGGCAATGACATTTGAAAATGAATTGCGACAGCAGGAAATAGCAACAGAGAAAATAAAAGCAGAAGAAAAGCGAAAACTAAATATTCAATACGAATTGATCGCCTTGTGCATTGTTACATTCATTATTTTATTTTTATTACTTAGCCGCAGCATTATCGTTACAGAAAAATGGATCTCCTTTTTTGGCGTTCTGGGTTTGCTTGTAGTTTTTGAATTCATTAATTTATTTATTCATCCCGCCCTTGTGTCTGTAACGCACGAATCACCGATATTAATGTTGCTTGTGTTGGTTGTAATTGCATCACTTCTTATTCCATTACATCACAAAATGGAAAAATGGATTAAAGAAAAAATGGTGGAGAAAAATAAAAAAATACGATTGGAAGCAGCGAAGAAAACAATTGAGAAATTGGACACAAAAACTGAAAACTTGTAGAACGAGAAGCACGAAGGCACAACAAAAGGTTTGCCGCAAGGCTGGCGGACGGAACAACTATCGGTTGTTTTTCCCCAGCCGTGTCTCCTTTGCCAATCATTGTGCATAGCAGGACACGGCGGCAATAACTGATTAGACAATACTAAAAGTATAACATCAACTGATTGATTTTTTATATAGGCAAAATTTTTATATTGCATGTAATAACGACAATCGATGTGTTAGCGGCTATTTTGCACGACATCACTTAAACCCAAAACCAAAACAACAAAAATGAGAAATTTAATCAGCACACTTTTAATTTCAATTTGTATTTGCTCTTGCAATCAGTCGCCAAAAACTGTTGACAATACCTCAGTGTCAAATATAAAGAACACAAACTATGTGGTGAAAACAGGGGTTTGTAAAATGATACAAGTTGATGGAAAGTACAATGTTTGGACAAAAAAAATTGGTGATGGAAAAATAAAAGTCTTGCTTTTACATGGCGGACCAGGTTTTACTCATGACTATTTTGAATGTTTTGAGGATTTTTTACCAAAAGAAGGAATTGAATTTTATTACTACGACCAATTGGGCGTTGGTAATTCCGATATCCCAACAGACACTTCTCTTTGGAATATCCCTCGCTATGTAGAAGAGGTAGAACAAGTGAGAAAGGGACTAGGTTTGGATAATTTTTACTTGCTTGGTCATTCTTGGGGTAGTATGTTAGCAATGGAATATTTACAGAAATACCAAAGCCATGTAAAAGCTGTCGTACTTTCTAATATGACTGCTGGTATTAAAAGCTATGTAAGTTATAGTAATAAGCAAAAAAATGAGTTTCTCACTAAACAGGAATTGGCAACTTTTGATTCACTTGATAAAGGCAAATTGTACGACTCTCCTGTTTATCAAGACTTATTAATGAATAAATTATATACCAGAAATGTTTGTCGCATGCCTGTTGAGAAATGGCCAGAACCATTAATGAGAGCATTTAAGAAAGCTAATCATTCTATTTATGTTCAAATGCAAGCGTTGATGAGTTTCATGTTACAGGTAATTTTAAAGATTGGGAAATGTGGGATAGACTACCCAATATAAAAGTACCCACGTTGGTAATTGGCGGAATGTATGATGAAATGAACCCCGTAGACATGAAAAAAGAAGGACAGCTTATTCCAAACAGCCGTACATATCTGTGTCCCAACGGAAGCCACCTAAGTATGTATGACGACCAACAAAATTATTTTACAAATCTTATTGCTTTTTTGAAAGATGTTGACAGCAATAAATTTACTGCAGACAAGAAATAATTATTGCCTAAACCCAAAAGCAACTGAATAAACAGCCGCTAACAAACAAGACTTCGTCGGGCACGCGGTGCCAACGATGAAGTCCCATGTTGTACAGAACCGGTGATTAAATAATTAAGGACTATGGGCTTTGAGTTGGAAGAATTTGCCTTTATGGGTGGGTGTTATATTGGTTAACCTTCGCCCCTAGTTCGTGTCCGCACGAATCATTTTACATTCCACAAAAAATTTATACATTAGAGTATAGAAATAATTTAAATGAATACTTTATTTACCAATCTAAAGATGCCATCATTAATTAGCATAGCCACTGTTCTTCCTTTCATTCTACTGGAAATTCTTAACAGAAGCGGACTTTCTGAGTCATTTCCCTATTTCTTATTTGGAACGCTATGGATTGTAATGCTAATAATTGTGCTTACGCTTAAACCAATTTTTAAAAACTTTAATTCAGGAGTGCTTAATATTACAATACCAAACGCAATTATCAGGGCTGCTGTTCTAACTGTATTAGGATATTTTTGGATCAGTATTATTATTGATCAGATGCCTTGCTTTTTAGGTGGAACAAACTGCGACTAAAATTAATAGAGAATGCAAAGTGAAGCTAAAACTGTTGATACTTACTTGAAGAAGTACCGGAAGACAGGCGCCAGGCACTTACCAAAATACGGGAACTATGCCTTAAAGAATTAAAAGGTTATAACGAAGCAATGATGTATGGAGGGCCTTGTTATGAAAAAAATAAAATTGCTGAGGCAGGGTTTGCAAGTCAAAAAAACTTTATTGGATTATATATTTTGAAACAAGAAGTTATGAAGAAAAACAAAGACCTGTTAAAGGGTAAAGGTATAAGTATCGGCAAAGGCTGTATCCGTTATTCAAAACCCGATAAAATAAATTTTGAAGTAGTGGCGAAACTATTGAGAGATACATTTACTTCGACCAATATCATTTGCGGTTAAAAAACCGGAAGCGGAAAGAATAAAACCAACATATATTAAATAATTTAAAGATGGACAAAGGCACGCAAACCATGATCGATAACCTGCAGAAGAACACAGGTAAAACATTAGAGCAATGGATCGAGATTGTAAACAAGCAAAAAAATTTGAAACACGGAGAAATAATTAAATTTCTAAAAGAGCAACATTCATTAACCCACGGGTTTGCAAATTTAATTGCACATAAGGCTAAAGGAACAGATGCAGGCTCTGCAAGTAACGAGGACGATCTGATAACAAAACAGTACCAGGGAAAAGAAAACTTAAAACCCCTTTATGACAAACTGATCGTTGAAATTCAAAAGTTCGGAAAAGACGTGGAGATAGCTCCTAAAAATGCTTATGTGAGTTTAAGGAGAAAAAAGCAATTTGCTATTTTACAACCTGCTACAAAAACAAGATTTGAAATTGGGATCAATTTAAAAGGTGAAGCACAGAAGGGTAAATTAGAAGCAATCAATTCAGTAAACGCAATGTGTTCTCATAAGATCAATTTAACTGACATAAAAGACATTGACACGGAAGTGATCCAATGGCTAAAAACTGCATACGATAATGCGGGATAGAAATGGAAACATAATTGTGAAATGTGGACATACCTAAGCTATTCCTTTATTTTTTTAGATAATTGTTGTGAAACAGGGCTTCATGGTATGCAGGACAAAAGTTTTTTGCATTTGCAATATTTATTACAGGAATTATTTTTTTTTACTACTTAGTGGTTTAAAAATAGACGATAACATTCCACCATTTGCTATGTTCGCATTTCTGTTTACCTCCTGGTTTTTATCAAAAATTATTATTCATAAAATACTCACCAATAAATTCCCCAATTAATCCTCATTTGCAACAAGTGCTTGCACAATTCTCTGTTTACATACTCCCATACAACCTCATACATTAAATGCATCAATTTTAATACCTTACGATAAAAAACAATGTACATTTTACAGATCGAGCATCCGGTACCCAATTATGATGGTTGGAAAAATGCATTTGAAAATGATCCCATTGATCGTAAAGGATCCGGGGTTCAACATTACAGGATATCCCGAAAGCCGGATGATCCAAACTATGTGATTGTTGATCTTGAATTTAATACGTTGATCGAAGCAGAGGATTGTCATGCAAAGCTGCGCAATTTATGGAGCCGTGTTGAAGGTTCTGTAATGAATAATCCAGAATCGAGAATAATAGAAGTGATAGACGATGAAAGTATCTATTGATTTCATTGTTGCGATTCAACTTTATTCATCACTCTTCCTCTTAGTTTATTATGTACCAACCATCTTAATTTACTTTGTTAGTTTCAGCAATTTAATTTGAATATAACATTCGTTTGGATGATGGACGAAAAAAAATTAGACAACCCAGTTTGGTATTCATTATCAGAAACGCACAAAAATTTTGCTGTTGACTTCGGCAATATTAAATTTTATGAACCGGATCTTTGTCCTTTTGGAGGTTTTATAGAAACTGAAAATATATCAAATCCTATTTCAGAATACGCTAAGCTTACTGACAATTTTTTTATTGTAGGGCAGAAACCAATTTTGCCAGGCAACTTAAAATTAAAGGATGAATTAGTATGTAATCAAATGGTGATTTATAACAAAATAAACTTAGACGGTAAAGAAGATATTATTAAGCTTACGAATGATGACAATGATAAACTTTTTCACATCGTTAATTTGGTACAGCCGGGATATTTTAAAGTAAATACGTCACTGCTGGGAGATTATTTCGGCGTATTCAAAAACAATGAACTGGTTGCGGTAACAGGGGAACGAATGAAAATGAATAGCTATACTGAGGTGAGTGCGGTGGTTACACATCCGTTACATACAGGGAATGGCTATGCAAAACAATTATTGGCTCATACAGTAAACAATATTTTTGATCAAAATAAAATCCCTTATTTACATGTTTCTGAAACCAATACCGCTGCAATTAAATTGTATGAAAACCTTGGTTTTGTTACCCGGAGAAAAATTAGTTTTTGGAATTTAGTAAGTCCATTTGAAAAAACTTTCACCTAAGTTCGTATGGCACAAATTATTTCTGTAATTCGGCTTTATAAAATTTTTAATGGAAACAAAACAGCAAATCAACTTCTGCATATCATGCTCATTGCCGGGGAACGGTAATTACTGCAGTAATTGCGGGCAAACCTTTACACCAAACGCTTAACTACAAAAGGAATGAGACATGATGTGTTTCATTTTTTTACACATTTAGACAAAGGATTACCATACACGATAAAAAAATTAATAACAACTCCGGGAAAGATGCAAAGAGAATATGTTGAGGGTAGCAGGAACAAACATCAAAAACCATTTTCAATGTTTTTTTTATCGGCAACCATAGCTGCGCTTTCGCTTTATTGGTTTAATATGATACTGATAAAATATTATAACGCCGGGGAAACCAGCGAAGCTGCTTTTTTTCATCAATACTGGGTGATGTTACAGGTTTGTTTACTGCCTTTGTATATTTTAATCGTGCATTTATTTTTTTACAGATCAGGATTTAATTATGCCGAGGTTGGCGTACTTCAACTGTACACGTTTGCACTTTTATTCTTTGTACTAATTTGTATCCACCTTTTAAAATTTATCTGGCCACATCTGCAAACAAGGTATATTGAGCTTCCGGTAATTATTTTTTATTGTGCCATAACTAACATACATTTTTTTAATAAAGATAAAAAGCTGACTGTTTTAATAAAAACCATTGCCGCCACAACTGTATGTTTTGTAACAGCAGTTTTATCCAGGATTTGCTGATAAAATTTTTTTAATTAAAGAATGCCTTATTTTGGACTCTTCACCTTGAATCCTGTTTGTGCAACCCTACTTTTTCAGGAAACGTGCGCCTGTGTCAGTGCGTTATTACTTTAATTTTACTTTTTAGTTTAAGAAAATGGATTTGATATATTAATTGCTTCCTAGGAAATTTGTAGATTTATTCAGCATTTGCCTCCAGGGCAAACTCTATTACTTTATATCTTTGTTCGAACTTTTCCGAAAGAGAAGAATTGCTATCGAAATTTGAAAAGCATAAGATAAGCGGCGGCTGCATTCATAGTAAAAAACTTGCAGACATTGACACCGAATATTTTAATTAAGATGGTAAAAAATTCCATAGAATATAGAAAGAAAAAACATCAATGTTGACAATGAAAAATAGTTCACTTACACCAGGAATAAATGGACATTACAATTGAAAAATTAAACCCTGGCGACATCAATAAATTCACGGAGCTTATCCGCCTTTTTGAAGATGTTTTTGAAATGAAAAATTTCAAAATGCCCGGCGAAATTTATCTTCAGCAATTATTACAAAAGGATGATTTTTTTGTTTTTGTGGCATTGCTGAACAACAAGGTTGTTGGCGGATTAACTTCATACATAATGCAACAATATTATTCCACATCACCTTTGGTGTACATTTTCGATCTTGCTGTAAAAAGGGAATACCAGTTCAAGGGAATAGGTAAAAAGCTGATTGCAGGTAACAACACTTACTGCAAAGAAATTGGTGCAGAAGCAGTGATGGTTCAGGCAGACGAAGCGGATGATTACGCTATTAAGTTTTACCACTCAACAGGAGCAACCGCAGAAAAAGTTATCCATTTTGATTACCCTTTTGAACGGCTAAAATACCTGGCAGCTTGTGATAATAAGCAAAATGTTTAATAAAAATAACTGATTATCAATTATAAAAACGGCTACTGATACCTGCTTCACTGTCGGGTTTGAAAGTATAAGTTCTTTTTCCGGACTTTTTAAACGATACACAAATTTTTCTCCGTCCGAATACCAGCAACAATTTAAAAAACGTAAAGACCAAATTAAAAAAGTTCCCTTGCAATTCATTCCAAATTGCTTCGCCGAGCAAAAAGGCTGGACACAAAAAAGCAATTTTGAAGAAGTGTTAATATCATTGTTCACTTTGTGGCAAACAACACTATAACAATGATTACCAAATTAAATCACGTCAGCATCTTTGTTCTCAACCAGGATAATGCTTATGATTTTTACGTTAACAAGCTGGGCTTCAAAGTTCATACAGATGCACCAATGGGGCACGGTATGCGCTGGCTAACTGTTTGCCCACCTGAACAACCCGACCTGGAAATAACGCTGATGCCAATTGAAGACGGGATGATGTTTAAAGATGGTGCAGCAGAACAAATGAGAGAACTTGTAAAAAAAGGAACATTTGGTTTCGGTGTATTTGAGTGCCACGACCTTAACGCAACTTATGAAGAACTGAAAACAAAGGGAGTCGTTTTTAAAAAACCGCCAACAAAAGAATTCTACGGATACAGCGAAATGGTCTCGTATTTGAAACGCAAGATGGTAACTAAACCAAATATTAAACGTTAAAGCTTTTAACAAAAAATGTTTTTATATCTAGGGCATAAAAATTATTAAGCCTGGGCGATTTGCAGAACATTGATTTTATATAAAGTTGGTTACAAGGCATTTTAATTTCTTACACGTATATTTTGGGGTAACCAGCATGGCACAAATGCTTATATTGTAGTTACAAATTGTATACGAAAAACTTAATACGTAAAGTATGAAACGAATTGCACACCTTATAGTCCTGTTTTTACTTGCAGGAAATACAAGTGTATTATTTGCACAAGCAATTAAGCAACCTGTTAAACAATTACAACAGCCGACGACCTATAAAAATCCTTTACCTGTTGCTTTTGGAGATCCTTATGTATTGCGTGTGAAAGGAGATAAGTATTATATGTATGGAACAGGCGGCGGTGCAAAAAATGGCTTCTCTGCTTATTCTTCCAGCGATCTTATTAACTGGAAACCGGAAGGACAGGTTTATTTTGGCAATAACAAAAATGGCTGGGGGAGTTCCGAAAATGTTTGGAATGGTGCTTATTGGGCACCTGAAGTATATGAAGTGAAAGGAAAATTTTATATGTTTTACAGTGCACAATGGAACTATAATCCTACCAATGAACTGGAAAATTTTCGCATTGGAGTAGCCGTTGCTGATAAACCTACAGGACCATTTATTGACATAAAGAATGTCTTGTCCTGAAATAGGTTGACACAAAATCAACCAAAAATGGATATTAAACAAGAAGCGGTAAGGGAATATTTAGTGGATGGAATACCTTACCGGGCATTAGCCAAAAAGTATGGCGTAAGCCGCTCCACAATCAACAAATGGGTGCTCATTCACCAGGGTATTTATGAT
>JBPCQG010000022.1:0-10058 GCA_050998315.1 Chitinophagaceae bacterium | reverse complement strand
TCTGCAGGGTGCTTTGATGAACATAGCTTTACGATAACTATTACTGCTAAGCCTGTTGCAGATGCACCTGCTGATGTTCAGAAATGTGGATCATATATTTTACCGGCATTAACAAACGGCGCATATTATACCTCACCTAATGGAGCAGGATCCATTCCGGTTGGTACAGTGATTACTGCAACACAAACAATTTATGTGTATGCAGGCTCTGCAAGTTGTTTTGATGAACATAGTTTTACTGTTACTATAACTCCTGTTGTAACACCATCAGTATCTATTTCGGCTTCATCAACTTCTCTATGTCTGGGTAATTCAGTAACCTTTACTGCTACGCCGGTAAACCCAGGTCCTGCACCAACCTATCAATGGAAATTAAATGGAATTGATATTCCAGGAGCTACTTCGTTAATCTATACTACCAATGCTTTAAATAATGGTGATAGAATAACATTTGTAATGGTAAGTAATGCACCTTGCGCTACTGTTACAAATGTCGCCAGCAATGAGATACAGGTTACTGTTTCTTCTGTTACACCAGCAGTAAGCATTACAGCATCCTCTACAACTATTTGTACAGGAATTTCTATAACCTTTACTGCGAGCTCGGTTAATGGTGGTGCTGCTCCTGCATACCAGTGGCAGATCAACGGAGTAAACGTACCCGGGGCTACTTTATCAACCTACACAACAACCACTTTAAATAATGATGATAAGGTAACCGTGGTTATGACCAGCAATGCAAATTGTACAACCATACCTGTTGCAACAAGCAATCAAATTCCAATTGTTGTTAATCCATTACCTGTTGTTATCATCACAAACCCGGCTGGGGTATGTGCGCCCGGTACTGTTAATATTACTGCATCGGCTGTAACGTCAGGTTCTGATGCAGGACTCACGTTTACCTATTTTACAGATGCCGCAGCAACTTCCCCGCTAAGTAATGCGAATGCAATTGCTGTAAGTGGTACCTATTATATCAAGGGTACTAATGCTGCCGGTTGTATTTCTATAAAACCTGTAGTGGTAATCATAAACCCATTACCAAATCTTGTAATAACAAATCCTGCTGCGGTATGTTCACCTGCAACTATAGATATTACAGCGTTAGCAGTTACCGCTGGCTCTGATGCAGGATTATCACTTACTTACTTTACAGATGCTGCCGCTACCAGTGTTCTCAATAATCCTAATGCAGTTAATGCAAGCGGAACATATTATATAAAAGCAACAACAATATTTGGCTGTGTTACCATAAAACCTGTAATAGTAATAATCAATCCGCTTCCCACCGCTGTTATAACAGGTAGTGGCGCTCTTTGCCGCGGCTTAAGTAAAACACTTGATATTACTTTAACGGGTACAGCTCCATGGACAGTAACTTATTCGGATGGTACTTCAACATTTACCATTAATTCAATTACAGTTTCTCCGTACAACCTTGTTGTTTCACCAACAGTTAATACAACTTATTCTCTTATAAGTGTAGTGGATCCAAACTGTTCAAATACTGCAACAGGCTCTGCAGCGACGATATCGGTAGGTACGCCAATACCGGCTGTGCGTTATCCAACAATAAATGCAACCGCCAATCTTCCTAAACAATTGCAGGCACGCATATTTACACCAACTGATCGTTATACATGGGATCCTGCTGTAGGCTTAAATGCTTATTCAATAGACAATCCTATATTTAATTATGATAGAACAACTGAATATTTAATCACGATCGAAGCAGGTACAGGGTGCACTGTTGTTGATACACTGCTGGTAAATGTTTTCCCGGCATCAGGACCTCCGGCTATAGTATCAACAATGTTTGTTCCCAAAGCGTGGTCGCCAAATCGTGATGGACACAATGATAAATTAACGCCGTTATTGTTCAGGATAAAAGAGATATACTATTTCAGAATTTTTAACCGCTGGGGACAGTTGGTATTTGAAACCAAAACCAGGGGAGAAGGGTGGGATGGAATATTTAAAGGAATACCACAAGGGACTGATGTATTTACCTGGACTGCTGCGGGCCTTGGTGAAGACGGACGAACACACAACCTAAGAGGACAATCAATACTATTGAGATAAAAATAAAAATATGAAACTAATTTTAGCAATATTCTTTATACTTATAAAAGGTGCATCTTATGCGCAGGATCCTGTATTCTCACAATTTTTTTCATCACCCTTAAACGTAAATCCTGCATTAACTGCAAACATCAATTCTGACTGGCGGGCAATAAGCAATTACAGAAGCCAGTGGATGGGTGCTAGTAGCCCTTATGTTACCGGTACAATATCTTACGATAGTAAAGTGCAAAACAAAATTCCATTCCACGAAGAAAATAATTTTGTCGGCTTAGGTGGCATGCTCATGTTCGACCGTGCAATGGGTGGTATTGCAAAAGCTATCTACGGCTCTCTTAATTTATCTTATAATATTAAACTTATTGATGGTAACAGCAACCACAGGCTGGGCATTGGTTTTGGCGCAACTTACGGAAAGAGGTCAGTTGATTACAGCCGGCTCAATTTTGAAGATCAGTACACAGGATTTGGCTTTAATACAAATCTGCCAACAGGCGAAACTGCATTATCGGATATGAAAGCTTTTATATCAGTAAACACCGGGCTTGTTTACAGCATTACGAGTGAGAACAGCAATTTTGATATAGGTGTAGCTGCCTTTCATGTTAACAGGCCAAAGCAAACTTTTTTGAAAGATGATAACCAGCGCCTGGCAATAAGAAAAGTTGCCCATGCCAATTTTGAAACGTATTTAAACGACAGAACAATATTAAATGCAAATGCTATCTATCAATTACAGAGTACTACTAAAACCAGTGCAAAGTATTTATCAGCAGGCGGTGGCCTGGGATATTATTTGGGAGATGACAGAGGCCCAATAATAAATGGAGGAATATGGTATTGGGCAGAAAATGGTTTTGTGCCCTATGTTGGGTTGGTATATAATAATATGCAGTTTGGTTTAACGTATGATATTACAACATCAAAATTAAGTGCATCGGCACAAAAGCCAAGCTCAATAGAGCTTTCAATAATATTAAGAGGCTCAAGGGAGCCCTCAAAAAATATCCCCTGTCCCTGGAAGTAGGCCTTTCCCCTAATTAAAAATTAAAAATTGAAAATTGAGTATTGAATATTCTGGATCTCGTACTGCTGGATTGCCTGCTATAAGCGTTAGCAAGTCTCCTCCTTTCGGAGGTGATTTAGAGGGAGTCTAATCCGTAAAGAATTTCGTGAATATCGAATATTGAATATTCTGGATCTCGTACTGCTGAATTGCCTTCTATGAACGTTAGCATGTCTATCCTTTGGGGGGAGTGCCTATTTTTTAATGACACTGTAGTTTATAAAAATCTGCAGCAGGTTGAAACCCTAATTCAACTGCCTTCTGAAAATCCAAACAGGCACCGGCTTTATTGCCGGCATTAAACTTTGCAATTCCCCTGTTATAATATGCTTTGAAATAACCGGGATTTAGTTCGATAGCTTTAGTGAAATCTTTAATCGCTTCATCATATTGTTTTGTGTTTGTATAAATAGTACCGCGATTGAAATATGATTTATCAAAGCCAGATTTTAGTTCAATTGCCTTACTAAGATCGTTGAGTGCCTTATCATATTTTTTTTCATCATTAAAAATATTGCCACGGTTTACATAAGCTTCAACATAATCAGGTTTTAGCTCGATGGTTTTATCATAATCTTTTATGGCTTCGTCATATTTTTTTATAGTGGCAAACACAATTGCCCTGTTATAATATAATTCTACACTTTTAGGATTAAGTTCAGCTACTTTTTGATATTGAGCTAAAGCTTTATCATATTCATTTTTTGCAATTAGCGCCTTGCCTTTAAAAAGATAAGCATTAGAAAATGTGGGTAAATATTTTATTACTGTATCCTCGGCCTGTATTGCTTTATCATACATATTTAATTCATAGTAAATACTGCAAAGCCTGTTATAAACTCAATTTCGGGCTTTATATATTTATCCCTGTACATTTCAAGATTTATCAGTGCATTTTTAGGATCTTTTTTATACATGTATGCAATTCCTAATTGGTAATTATATGAAGGGGCATAGGTTGATGCCGCAGACACAATTTCATTTCCCCTACTCAGCTCACTAATAATATCATTTAATAAACTGTCTTGTTTTACTTTATCTTTTTCATTAGGATATACATCATATAATAAAGAGGTACCTAAAATAAAATGCGCTGTTGCGCTGTTCTCAGATACATTAACATCATGACCGAAAAGGGTTACATTATCTTTCCAGTCTTTGTTTCTTGAAAAAGTTTTTACAGAATAAAGAATGATAAACCCAAAAACAAACATGAATAGAAATGAATTGACCGAGAAAAATTTTGAAAGATTACTGAACCTGCTTTTTAAGTTTTCGGTCTTGGTTAATTTGATAAGAAAATAAGTAAGGATAATACAAAATCCTAATGAAGGCATGTACATAAACCGTTCGGCCATTGTAGAGCCGCCTATAAAAAATACATTAGAAACAGGAGCCAGCGTAATTAAATAAAATAAAATTGCAAAGGCAATAATACTTTTCTTTCTAAAATTAATCAATCCATAAATTCCTAATGCGAAATATAAAACTATGGCAAACAATGCTGCAGGATCACTAAGGTTCTTAATTTCAATCTGAGCGAAATTATAATCACAGCTTAAGGGATGCGGAAAAATTAATAAACGGACATATCTTAACAGAACATAAAAAGCTGTTGCCTGCCTGCTTATAAAATCAGGTGCACCATTTAAAGTGTTATTCAATAAGGAATTTGCAACTCCGGCACTCTGGTTAAGATCCTTAAATATTATCATTCTTAATAGTAACCATATTCCCGTGAGACCAACTAATATCATAGAGATCGTAATAATTTTCTTCCCGGGTTGATCAGTAAAAAAGAAAATAATTAAAGGAATAATAGCTAAGAATGTAATTCCTGTTTCCTTTGATACGAGAGCAAGAAAAAAACTTACTCCTCCCAACACTAATGATACAATTGATCTTGTTGAAACGTATCTTAAAATAAATAAGATGGATAGCATGCCAAAAAGAAAACAAAAAATTTCATCCAGGCTTTTTATATTATTAACAACCTCAGTATGTATAGGATGCGCGGCATAAAGAAGGCTGCAAACAAAAGGGAATATTAAGTTTTGGTTTTTAAATAAAGTGCAAAGAACCAAAAATAAGATGAGGCAGGATATTGCATAGAACAGGACATTAATAAAATGGTATAGATGTGGATTGTTTGCGGAAATTTGCCAACCGATCGCAAATATTATTAATGATGTAGGGCGATAAATGGGCCCTCTTAATTCGGGCTGATTACTTCCATACCAATAATCAGTCTTTAGTATAGTTGGATACCCGCAATCCCCTGCTTGGTAACTTTATTTTTATCTATTACTGGGTGGTCATCCAATGTGTAGTTATGAAAAATGCTTTGAGCATAAAGTATAAAAGCAAACGCTGCAACGATTATTCCTAAAGTGGTTTTTAATTTCAGTAATGCCTTTGGATCCGTTGGCTTTTCTGCTAATTTTTTGCTTGGCGTTTCTCCGGCTAATTTTTTTTTCTTATTTTGTTTCCTGCTCATCGTAAGTTATAAAATAGCAAACATATAACATGTGACAAATTAAAAAATTAAAAATTAAAAATTTTGTATTGAGTATCGAGTATTGAATATTGAATATTGATTGTTGAATATTCTGCATCCGTACTCTTTAGATCTCCGGGCAATGAGCGTTAGCAAGTCTCCCCCTTCCCGGGGAGATTTAGAGGGGGCCTCTAAATCAATCCCGTCATCTTCGCAAAAGATATTAAGGCAGTGCTGTCAATGCAATTGGTTTTTTTAAGAAGATTGCGCCGGTGCGTATCAATGGTATGAGAGCTGATAAAAAGCATGTCACCAATTTCTTTACTATGTTTTCCCTGCGCCAGTAAACCCAGTATCTTTTTTTCCTGGCGGGATAAAAGATTTACCCGGTCAAGGCTTTTTTTATGAATGTTGTATGCCCAAATAAGTGTTTCATCCGGCGTGTTTATAATTAAGCCTACTGAGGGTCTTACAAGATGGCTTATATCAAATCCATAATATAAATAAAGTAAAGGATACCCTGATGGATCTGTTTCCACCACCATTGCCTTTTGCAAAAATTGAAAATGGCCACCGCTTTTTCTTTTGTACAAAAACCTCATGTTGGCAACACAATTATTTAAGCATGCCGAGGAATTGTCCATGCCATAACTCATTATTTGCAGTTGTATAAGTAGGGCTGCGCTGCGCTGCTCGGCGTGTATGTTGCTAAAGAAAAAATCCATCCCTGTTTCTGATGTAAAATCTGCAGGGTTATAATTCCCCAGTATTTTTGGCTTGTCACTCATGTATAAAAAGCGGTTAACAGAAGTATCGTGCAGTAAAATAACCGCATTGGTTTGGGCAGATATGGAATTTAAAAATTCCATTTTCTTCAGCCACTTTTCCCGGTAGTCTGCTTTGCCTTTTTGTTTAGAAGGGTTAGTGATAATTGCTATAGATTTATCAGTGACATCACTTTGGAAAGTAGTTTCAGCCTTGGTAAACATATTATAAATGTAAGAATAAAAAACAATATTAAATACTCAATTTGAGTATAGGCAAATACATGCATTAAAGATACTTTTACAAAACTTTAAGACTTTGTGATAATTATGCAAAGTTTTGAATGGTCTTCCACGCCGAAGATGTGCTAACAGAAAAATACCAATTCCCGATTTTGAAAACCCCTCTTCAAACTTATCTAAGTTTGGCTTTTTAAAATTAAAGTTGATTTTAATTTATATACTATCCATTCTTTCAATACATCCTTTGCATAACCCAATAATCTGTGTGCTTTATTTGCATAGCAGGTATCAAAACTAACTGCAATTTTTTTGCAGGTGCCGGAACTAACAGCTTATATCCATCCTTCGAATTGCCTATCCCCGCTATTGACTTTTAAATTTATATAGACTGCCAGTATGAGAAAAATTTTTACGAAGCTTACTACCTGTCCTGAGCATGTCGAAGGGCAAATTTTTAGTGTAAACACCGCATCTTTTGTTTGTGGCACTCCCACTACAATTAACCATACAAAAAATAATTATAAAGATGATCTTGCCAACGCAGGATCATTTTCATTTATAGATATTTCTTGTCATCCTGAGCTTTTCGAAGGACTGTCAACAGACAACTTTTTCAACAACCGCCAACCGTCAACTTCTAACACACCCACACCTAATAAAAGTTTTATGAGTACACTATTACGCAAGTCAAAATTTGTTGCAGTTTTAATTGCAGGATGGTTTTTTGTGAGCAGTTCATTTGCCCAGTCCATAACCGTAACGGGTGTATCTCCTAATCCTGTTTGTGCAGGTTCAACTGCTACAGTAACCTTTAATGCCGTAAGTGGTACCGGTTCAAATAAATTTGATGCTACTTCAACCTTTACAGCATATATAAGCTCTAATGGTGGAGTTACACCTTATACATCCATTGGAACTTTAACACGAAATCCTTATACTTTTTGTACTACTAATGGTTGTACAAATGCAGGAATAACCGGAACTGTGACCATCCCCATTGGTACTGCCGCCGGAACATATAAAATTACTTTGAACTCCTCAGGCCCTGTTACAGTTACTAATTCTACTACAGGAACTGGGGCATCACCAACTTTTACCGTTATTGCAGCGCCGGCAGATCAAACACTTACCGGCGGAGGAAGTTATTGTTCCGGTGGAAGTGGTGTACCAATTGGTTTAGCAGGTTCAGAAACTGGGGTAAATTATCAACTTTACTTAAATGGATCTCCTGTGGTGGGAGCATCTGTAGCAGGTACAGGAGGCGCCATAAGTTTTGGTAATCAAACTGCTGCCGGTACTTATACTGTTGTAGCAACAAATACCACAACTAATTGCACAAGAACATTAACAGGTAATAAAACAGTTACAGTAAATCCTTTACCTAATAATACATCTACAGGATTTACAGGTAGTACTATATGCCCCGGTGGTACCGGAACCCTGACCTTTGACGCTATAGATGCCTCATTTGTTGCTCCGTACACTATTACTTATACAGATGGAACTAATACATTTAATCAAAATATTGGAAGTGCTTCTCCTACTACTTTTAACGCACAGGTAAACCCAACTACTACTACTAATTATACACTCACATCAATTACAAACGGAAATAACTGTACAACAACTACGGGTTTTGGAGATGCAACCGCTACAATAACAGTAGGTGATAATACACCGCCATCTATAACCTGCCCGGGTACGCAAACCCTTCCATTGGATGCCAATTGTTCGGCAACTGTACCTGATTATACAAGTCTTGCAACTAAAAGTGATAATTGTACTGCAAGCGGATCTATTACTGTAACTCAATCCCCTGTTGCTGGTACTCCGGTTACAGGTGTGGGTTCATTTACCGTAACCTTCACAGCAACCGATGCTTCCGGTAAAATCAATACCTGTAGCTTTACAGTTAATAAAGTAGATAATACCAAGCCCACCATAACGTGTCCTGGTACACAAACGCTTGTATTGGGTTCAAGTTGCACAGCAGCTACACCTGATTATACAGGCATGGCAACCAGGAGTGATAATTGTTCTGCAACAGCATCAATTACAGTTACGCAATCTCCTGTTGTAGGTACTACTCAAACG
This sequence comes from Chitinophagaceae bacterium, assembly GCA_050998315.1. Taxonomy (GTDB): domain Bacteria; phylum Bacteroidota; class Bacteroidia; order Chitinophagales; family Chitinophagaceae; genus Ginsengibacter. Next base: position 1,309 of record JBPCQG010000022.1, on the reverse strand, counting down.
GGTGTAGGATCTTTTACCGTAACACTTACGGCAACAGATGCTTCCGGCAATACCAATACATGTACTTTCATGGTTAATAAAGTAGATAATACTCCACCGGTTATAACATGCCCGGGTACACAAACACTATCATTAGGTGCAGGATGTAGCGCAGCATTACCTAATTACACAAGCCTTGCAACAAAGAGTGATAACTGTACAGCAGCAGCTTCCATTACTGTTACACAATCACCTGCAGCCGGAACTAATCAAACCGGTGTAGGCACACTTACCGTAACGTTAACTGCAACTGATGGTGCAGGTAATTCAAGCACATGTAATTTCACTGTAAATAAAGTAGATATTACAGCCCCGGCAATTACCTGCCCGGGTGCTCAAACATTAAATTTAAATTCAGGTTGTTCAGCAACTGTACCTGATTATAGAACGCTTGCCACAACAAGTGATAACTGCTCAACTGTTACAGTAACCCAATCACCCGCAAGCGGAAGTACTGTAACCGGAACAGGAACCTTTACTGTTACCCTTACTGCAACAGATGTTTCAGGTAACAGCAGTACCTGCAATTTTACCGTTACTAAAAAAGATGTAACACCACCATCAATAACATGCCCTGGCACACAAACGCTTGCACTTGCTTCAACTAACTGCAAAGCAAGTCTGCCTAATTATACAACCCTCGCCACTACAAGTGATAATTGTTCTGCAGTTACTGTAACGCAATCACCTGTTACAGGTACTTCAGTTACAGGAACAGGTTCTATTACAGTAACCCTAACAGCAACAGATGTATCAGGCAATACAGCAACCTGCAGTTTTACAGTTAACAAAGTAGATGTTACCCCACCAGCAATTACTTGTCCTGGCACACAAACTTTAAATCTAGGAGCAAATTGTACAGCAACTGTTCCTGATTATACGGGTCTTGGATCAGCTAGTGATAATTGCTCCGGTACAGTAACAATAACGCAGTCGCCAGCCATTGGTTCAACAGTAAGCGGAGTGGGAAGTTTTACAGTAACCCTTACCGCTACTGATGCATCAGGTAACAGCAGTACCTGCACCTTTACGGTAACGGTGGTAGATAATGAGAAGCCTGTTATCACCTGTCCTGCGCCTGTAACACAGAACAATGATGCAGGTGTATGCGGTGCCACAGTAACCTTTGCGGCTACTGCTACGGACAACTGTACCGGCACTGTTATCACATACTCACAGAACCCGGGCACGGTGTTCCCTGTAGGAACAACTACAGTAACAGCTACCGCAACAGATGCTTCAAAGAATACAGCTACCTGCACCTTTACGG
>JBPCQG010000004.1:0-5427 GCA_050998315.1 Chitinophagaceae bacterium | reverse complement strand
AACAAAAATGCCAAAAGCCAAAGCCAAACCAATCCAAAAAGAGGTTTGATAAAATGCTTTTTTAATAGTGATATTTTTTGACCTTTTGCTAAGTAATCCTAAATCAAAAATTACAGCAAAGACCAATACTGCTCCAAAAACCCAATACGACAATTGTGTAGTGCTCATTTAAAAAAATATTGCGCAAAGATAGGAGGATGATGTGCAAATTAAAATATGCTGAGGTGCAAATTAGCTGAGATTAAATACTGTATTTCCTTCTTCTCCAGAATTGATAGAGAAAACCGAAAATAAAAATTAATAAAACCGGCAATACAATATTTACAATTTGCCATTTAGTTCGTTCGTCACGGATCTTTTTTTGATCTAATAATCTCAGCGTATAATCTTTTGATTTTGCCTCTGTAAGCCCTGAGTTATTGATTAGATAATCAATACAATTTTGCAAAAAGTCTCTATTAGCAAACTGGTACTGGTATTGGGTACCCATAGTGTAAGAATTTACCCCCATTGGTAAAGGCTGCGCCTGCGAAACTCCGTTTAAAACAATATCGCCATCCGATATAACGATCATTTTGTTATCTGTAATGGAAGATGTTTGAAAAGGCGTTCCATAGCGTTCAAGACTATCCATAATATTTAAGGGCAGGCGATTTGCATACAGGGATTTAAATTTTCCTTCCAGCAATACTCCGGCTATTACGGCTTTCTTTTTAAATTGTTCATCTTCAGGTGCGTTTCTGTTTTCCTCACCACTTATTAATGCAGGTGTGGCAATTGTTCTTGCATTTGCCGAAGAGCTTAATAAAATTGTTTTTCTAACATCATCTGACTTCACGGTGTCTATTGAATTTACAAATCTGCCCGCAACCAATCCTACATTTTTATTAATTACATGGTTTGATTTTGATGCAAAAAGAGGGAAATAATTCCAATGCAGAAATTCAAACTGCTTATCTCCGCTTACAGCAAAAGGTAAAAAATCACACTGAAGATCCATTAATAGGTCAGGATTAATTCTGATACCATACCTAAAAAGAAGATCTTCAAGATTTAAATTTCTATCATAAGCAATTACCTGATTTTTTAATTGAAGACTGTCCATCTCCGCATTTAGCCTGTCCAAGAACCAGATTACTTTACCACCATGCATTACAAATTGATCTATCTTAATTTTTTCATCTTCAGTAAAAGGAATAGTTGGTTTTACTATCATTAACACCTTAAAGGTATCAGGAATAACAGGCTCATTATTTATATTGAAAGTAAAAACGTTATACCCTTTTCTCAATACATTATTAAAAAGATCAAATGTTTCAATTCCATTAATTATATTATTATTTGAATCTAATATCGGGGGCAAAGGTTCGCCATTCCCATAAGAATAAGCTACCATTGATTTACTTGTTGATGCCAATTGTTCGATTGCATTTGCAAACTTATATTCCATTAATACTTCGGCGCTATTTAATTCCGCAAAAAACTGTTTATGCCCTAAGTTGGGTTTATTTCCTTCATATAAAATTACAGGCAACACCCTATCCTTATAATGCACCAATGCGGCTGGAAAAATAAACTGCGATTGTTCCCCGGCTTTTAATTGCACTTTTAAATTTATAGGTTGAACACCTAAAGAGACCAATGTATCAGCATACGATCTGTTACTGCCTTCTATTTGTTCATCCGGAGAAATGAACCTGTATTGAATATTATTTTGGCTATATTCTTTAAACTCCTGCAATAATTCATCTGTGGATGTGGCAAGCTTTTTAAAACCAGAAGGAAATTCACCTTTCAAAAAAACATCTACCTGCACTGCATCATCAAGATTGCCCAGGAGTTTTTTTACAGGTAATGATATGGTGAATCTTTTTTCATTGGTAAGATCGATACGCTTATGGAATTGCGACGCAAGAAAATTTGCCGCGAACAAAATAATAATCACCGGTATCCACCACCACCTGCCTGTTCTTTTTAAAAATAATTGCATAAATATTACCGGTTATTTTTTGTGCAGATTTTTTACAGCAAGGAACAAAAAGAAAAATATAATGCTGAGAAAATAAATAATGTCTCTTGTATCTATAACGCCGCGGCTTATACTGCGATAATGGAAATCGATCCCAAGCATTTCAACATAATAATCTGACTTGTTCTGCAACATAGGCAATTGACTAATTGCATTAAATCCAAAGTATAAAATAAGACAGGTAAATGCACTTATTAAAAAAGCTATAACTGCGTTGCTGGTAAAGCCGGAGCAACATAATCCAATAGCAGAGAACACAGCTGCTAAAAAGATCAATCCAATATATGAACCGGTTATACCTCCTGAATCTATGCCCCCACCTTCAGACAATGACTTAATTGTAAATACATAAATTAATGTTGGTAAGAGAGAAAAAAGAAGTACTGTAAGTATGGCAAAATATTTACCCAGGACAATCTGCCATTTGGTCAATGGGCGGGTTTGTAAAATTTCAAATGTACCGGATTTGAATTCATCGGAAAGAGAACGCATGGTTATTGCCGGAATTAAAAAAAGAAGTACCCATGGCGCCAGCTCAAAAAATTTATCCAGCGTTGCATAACCAAAATCAAAAATATTACTGCCCTTTAATACAAATAAGAACAAGCCATTTACCAGGAGAAATAAAACGATGGTTATATATCCTGTCAGGCTGCTAAAAAACTGGTGCAGTTCTTTCTTTGCAATTGAAAACATATTTTTAGAATATTGCTGCAATTTAGTTTTAAGATGAATACCAATAACTTTAATGCATTATATATATCTTTATAAAGAATTTCATGATATTCAATCATCCTTTAATATTTCACTAGCCCCCATGTTTTAATGAAAAAAAAACTACCCCTTATCTTATTACTAATTTTAGGTACAGCCAAAAGTTTTGGTACTGCAAATGATATTTATCATGAACGTACTTCAAATTCAATTGGCGGAAGCTGCGGTATTTATGTAAGCAATCTTGCACCTGCTTCCGGCAATACAGTAGACATCCGTTTCAAAATTGCTATTCAAGGATTTACCAACCAGGCAAGAATTTATTATACAATTGATGGCACTAATCCTTCCGGCTTGTTTGGTGCACCTTCCGGCACCACGTTGGTATTAACTGCAAACTACTCGTGTACATTTTCTGAGGCAAGCGGTGTTTCAGATGTGGTGAATGGCACAGTACCTGCCTATCCTACAGGAACTGTGATTAAATATATCGTAAGCGCATGGCACAGCGGCGGCGGTTTGGAAATTTTTGGCAATGGCGGCACCGCAACATCTGCCGGGGCTGCAACTGTTTTTACCTACACAGTTGCTGCGCCAACTCCATTAACGCTGATAAATTTTTCAGGAAAAAAAGTTAAGGATAATGTAGAGCTTTCCTGGATCACTGAACAGGAAATAAATGTAGATCACTTTGAAATTTTTCATTCAACAAATGGGAATCAGTTTCAAATTAAAGGCAGCGTAACAGCAAAAGGTAGTACAAGCCTTCAAACACAATATTTTTTTACAGATATAAATCCTGTAATAGGAAATAATTTTTATAAACTAAAAATAATTGATAAAGACGGAAAGTTCTATCACAGTAAGGTTATGAAAATAAATTCCGATATTATCAAAGCGGTATCAATTAAAACCATTGGAAATGATGTGCACATACAATTAGCATCAATACAAAAAGAAAATTATTCTGTGCTGCTGATAAATAATTTAGGACAAACTCTTAAAACATATGATGTTCATGATGACGGTATTTCTGCAAACCATATTATAAAGTTGCCTGCTAATTTGTATACAAATATTTATCACATTGCAGTTAAAGGAAATACAGGCGTGTATTGCCAATCGGTTTTTATTAAGTGATTGCTTTTGCTATTGCTTAAGAAGAAATAAAATGTTTTATAAGTAAATTAACCAAAACTACCAGCAAGCAACTCCCTTTTTACAGGTTTGTTATTAAATTAAATAAAATAAACGCCGTGTGAACCTGGCTTCCCGCATAGTGAAACCCAGATCATTGTAATTCCTGAAAGTCCGTATGTCGGTAAATGATATTATAATCCTATTTTATAATATTATGGAATTTTTAGGTTGATGCATCTCATCAAAAAGCTTAATTATGAAACGATTAAAAATTTGCCTGGCATTTGTAATGCTATTCATTTTTGCAGTTGCAATTTCTCAAATTAAAAAACCTCCATTACCACCTTTGCCACTTCCGGAAATGCAAATGGAGAAGCCCACAGAACCTCAAAAAATAATAATTCAGAAATTAAATCATCCTCCAATTCCTCCTAAGCCGCCAATACCACCCCCACCACCACCACCGTCTAAAGAAGATGTGTAAAAGAAGTAAAGCCCTTCGAAGTTTCGAAGGGCTTTACTTAAATTAAGTTTTAAGATTCTATACTGCGAAGCTTTCACCACAACCACAGCTACGACTTGCATTGGGATTGCTAAAATAAAATCCTTTACCGTTCAAACCATCACTAAAATCTAATGTAGTATTTACCAGGTATAAAAAACTTTTTAAATCAGTTACTACTTTTATTCCATTATCATCAAACTCCTGATCCATGGGTTTTTTTTCATTATCAAAATCCATCTTATAACTCAACCCAGAACAACCCCCACCTACTACACTCACACGTAAGAAATAATCTTTGGCAGGGATTTTTGCTTCCTCCATTAAATTAGAAACTTTTAGTTTTGCTTTATCACTTACATATATCATAGCTATGAGCTTTGAATTATAAGCTATGAGGATAGCGGGCAGCTATTGGCTCACAGCCCGAAGCTGGAGTTTAATGCACAAGGCTTTCTTCAAACTTAATCTGCTCCATACCGTTTTTTACGCGATAGTCATTAATAGCTGATTTAATAGCATCTTCAGCTAAAACAGAACAGTGAATTTTTACAGGCGGAAGATTTAATTCCTCAACAATATCCATGTTGTCGATCTTTAATGCATCATCAACACTTTTACCTTTAAGCCATTCTGTAGCCAGCGACGAAGAAGCAATGGCAGAACCGCATCCAAAGGTTTTAAACTTTGCATCTGTTATCATTCCGGTGGCATCATCTACCTGAATTTGTAAACGCATAACGTCGCCACATTCCGGAGCGCCAACCAAGCCGGTGCCTACACTTTTAGAAGCTTTATCAAGAGTTCCAACATTTTTTGGATTTTGATAATGATCGATTACTTTATCTGAGTATGCCATTTTTATAGTTTATAGTTTATAGTTTGTAGTTTGTAGTCATTATGTTCTGTTCCTTTTTATTTTGCCGTTGAAGTGAGTGACACAACGATGATGCCATGAAATACAAATGCCGGTCCCAAAAAAAATACAAAACAAATCTTCTATTCAATGCTCTCCATTTCCCTCCCTTCTGGAGGATAGGTG
>JBPCQG010000491.1:0-3305 GCA_050998315.1 Chitinophagaceae bacterium | reverse complement strand
CTTTTACTCTTGCAGCTATCCGCTCTTTGTTACAAGGACCGTTTCCATTTACCACGTTCCAAAATTCCTCCCAGTTTATTTCCCCAAAATCATAATGCATTTTTTCTTCGTTCCATTTCATATCAGGATCAGGAATTGTTAATCCAAGAATCTTTGCCTGCTCTGCACATATATCTACAAATTTTTGGCGAAGCTCGTCATTGGTAAATCTTTTTATTTTCCACCTCATACTTTGTGCAGTATGAGGTGAGTTATCATCATTTGGCCCGAACATCATAAGGCTTGGCCACCACCAGCGGTTTAATGCATCCTGAGCCATTTCTTTTTGTTCTTTGCTACCTCTGCAAAGAGTGAGCAAAATTTCGAAGCCCTGCCGTTGATGAAAACTTTCTTCTTTACAAACTCTTATCATAGCTCTTGCATATGGTCCATAAGATGTTCTGCATAAAGGAACCTGGTTCATAATCGCAGCGCCATCTACCAGCCAGCCAATGGCGCCGATATCAGCCCATGTTAAAGTTGGATAATTAAATATGGAAGAATATTTTGCTTTTCCTGTAAGCAATTGGTCAATCATTTCCTCACGACTGATGCCCATAGTTTCGGCAGCAGCATATAAATATAAACCGTGACCTGCCTCATCCTGAACCTTTGCAAGAAGGGTTGCTTTTCTGCGTAATGAAGGTGCTCTGGTTATCCAGTTCCCTTCCGGAAGCATACCAACAATTTCACTATGCGCATGCTGGCTTATCATCCTGATAAGATTTTTGCGATAGTTATCCGGCATCCAATCTTTCGGCTCTATGCGGATTTCTTTTTCGAGTTTGCTGTCGAATATGTTTTCTAATTCCTGTGCTGACATAAAACAAATTTACAAAAATCAATCTGCTATAGTTGTTAATTCCATTGTTATTTCACATCAAAATCCACCATTACTTTTTCACTACGGGGATGTGATTGGCAGGTAAGAATATATCCTGCATCTACTTCATCAGGCTCAAGTCCATAATTCACTTCCATTTCAATTTTGCCTTCAATCAACTTTGCTTTGCATGTTGTGCAAACTCCGCCTTTGCATGCAAATGGCAAGTCGGCGCCCTGTGCCAGGGCTGCGTCAAGAATATTATTGCTGTCATAATCCAGATTAAAATCAAAACTCCTGCCATCAAGCTTAACGGTTATGTTGCTCGTTTCTTTATTTGTTTCGTTTGTTGCTTGCGGCTTGTAGCTTCCTGCTTTTTTTAATGGGGTTGTAAAAAGCTCAAAATGAATTTTGCGTCTATCAATTCCGGTTTGTTCTAAAAAATCTCTTACACCAAATATCATTTCTTCAGGTCCGCAGATAAAAAACTCATCGGCGGCATCCAGGTTAATTATTTTGGTAAGCTGAAGACATTTATCAGGGTTAATTCTACCGTAATTTATATCAGCCTCCATCCTTTCCCTGCTTAAAATATGATATAGCCTGAAACGCTCAATATATTTATCTTTTAAAGCTTCTAATTCTTCTTTAAAAATGATAGAAGAATGATTTTTATTACCAAATATTAAAGTAAATGTGCTTTTTGGCTCTGTGATCAAAGAAGTTTTTATAAGAGAAATAATAGGAGTGATCCCACTACCTGCTGCAAAGGCAACATAATTTTTCTTATTGGATGGATGTAAATCGGTGTAGAAATTTCCGGAAGGTGGCATTACGTCAATTGAATCCCCGGCTTTTAAATTTGTATTGGCAAAAGTTGAAAATAACCCACCCTGTACTTTTTTTACTGCTACTCTTAACTCATTATCTAAAGGACTTGTGCAGATTGAATAAGAACGACGTATTTCTTCTCCTTCTAAGTTTTTTCGAAGGGTGAGACTTTGCCCTTGCTTAAACTCAAATTCTTTTTCAAATTCCTTTGGTATATAAAACGAGATTGAAACACAATCCTGCGTTTCTCTTTTTATATCTTTTACTGTTAATGAGTGAAAATGTAAAGCCACTTTAGCCTATTTTTTTTTGGTGCACGCAAAAATAGCATTATTACTGCGTGAGGTTTTTACCAATTGCATGTGATTAAAATGCAAGTTTAATATTTAAGTTTGCAGAAATTATTTTGATGGAATTAAAAGCTATTGATAAGGTAGAGAATATAAGCCCTGAAGATTTTAAGAAAAATTATTACGGTACTATGAGGCCCCTGATAATAACAGGGCTTGCAAAACAATGGCCGGCATACAATAGATGGAATTGGGATTATTTTAAACAGATGGTGGGCGATGTAAAGGTTGGCTTATACAATAATGTTAAGAGCGATGCATATACTCCCATAAATACAGCTGACGATTACAAAACTTTTGGCGAATATATTGATATGGTTAAGGACGGGCCTGCAGCATGGAGAATATTTTTATTTAATATTTTTAAGCATGCACCCCAGTTGACAAAAGATTTTACATGGCCCGAACATTTAATGAAAGGGTTTGTAAAACGCTACCCGATGCTTTTTGTTGGCGGAGCAACCTCTATTACTCATATGCATTTTGACATTGATATTTCTCATATTTTACATACTCAGTTTATGGGAAGAAAAAGAGTGCTTTTATTCCCCAATGAAGAACAATATAAATTATACCGCAAACCATTTGAAGTATTAAGTCTTGTAGATTTTTCTCATTATCATGAAGGTAATGGAACGCCAGATTATGAAGCTTTTCCAGCGGTTAAATATGCAAAGGGGTATGAAGTTATTTTAGAACATGGGGATACCTTGTTTATGCCCGCAGGCTATTGGCATCATATGGAATATTTAGATAGCGGCTTTGCTATGAGTTTAAGGGCTTTGCAGGGTTCTATGGGGGGGAAAGCAAAGGGCTTATGGAATTTATTCGGAATGAGAACAATAGATACAATTTTTAAAAAAACGTTACCTAAGCCCTGGTATAATTATAAAAAAAATAAAATTTTTGAGGCAGCAAATAAGGTAATAAAAAGTTACGTAAATTAAAAATTAAAATTATTTTTGTATTTGAATATGCAGTAACTTGCATCTTTATGTCTTAAAAAATCTTTTCCTAATCCTATATTTAAAACTATCAGATACATGAGGTATAATTTTTATAGTTAGGCCCCAAAGAGTGAAAATATCCTTTTAAAAATATCTTATCTGACTATATAGATTAAAATTTTTTTTCTTGTGGTTTCAGAGGTAAGCAAGGCCGGTGATATTTATCACTGGCCATTCTTTTTAAAGGGGTTACAGAAGGAGAAATAAAGAGGTTACAGAGTACAATTTATACAGTTGCAGAAAGTTGAATTATGG
>JBPCQG010000489.1:0-10307 GCA_050998315.1 Chitinophagaceae bacterium | reverse complement strand
TAAAATTAATTGAATCGCTAATGTATTATTAATTTAGGTTGCTAGTTTTATTTATGGTTATAATCTTTGCATATTAGGTAATATCACACAACAAATTAGAATTATGAGTTTTGAACCGCCTATCCATTGGAATGATTATGAAGATATCGCTATGAAATTATATGAGCGTTTTGGTAATGATTTTGGGGAAAGTAAAATATACCGGCTACGATTTACTGATCTTCATAAATGGGTTTTGGAGATACCAAACTTTAAAGGAAAACCGGATGAAAGTAACGAAAGCCATTTAGAAATGATCCAAAGCACCTGGGTATATGAATGGAGAGATAACCAAACCCCCGCCTGAATGGCTTAGTCGGGCAGGCCTAAAGGGGCTTAACAAGTCTTACTATATTTGATGCATCATTAATTAATCCAAAAAAATTCGTAAGTCCCTTTAGGGATTTAGGGTTTATGAACATTTTAGATAAATTCAAAGCAATAAAAACTTTCATATTTGATATGGATGGTGTATTAACGGATGGATCGTTATTGATTTTGAATGATTCCGAATGGTTCCGAAAGATGGATATTAAGGATGGTTATGCAATGCATGTAGCAGCTAATCACGGGTATAGAATGGTTGTGATTTCGGGGAGTACATCTGAACCTTCAAAAAAAAGATTATACCATCTTGGAGTGAAAGATGTGTTTATGGGAGTTACGGATAAAAAAGAATTATTGCAAAAATATATAGCAGAACAAAAGCTTAACCAGTTAGAAATATTGTATATGGGCGATGACATTCCGGATTATGATAGTATGGAAGTTGTAGGCTTATCATGCTGCCCTGCTGATGCAGTTAATGAGCTAAAGCAAATTGTACAATATATTTCGCCCTTTAATGGCGGACAAGGTTGCGTTAGAGATGTGATTGAAAAAGTTTTAAAACTTCATGGAAATTGGCCCTTGCATAGCCATACCCCGGCAGTTTAATACTTCTTAAAGTTTCAATGTTTACCTTAGCTGAAGAAATTACTAAATGAAACTGCTGCCTGCGTTTCTTAAATTGATAAGATGGCCAAATCTTATATTCATTGCCCTTACGCAATGTTTATTCTTCTATTGCATATTGCCTTTCATTTATAAGGGTATGGCAACGCCAGCTTTACCTCAAAATATTTTTTACCTGTTAGTTACTGCTTCAATAGTAATTGCCGCTGCCGGGTATATTATCAATGATTATTTTGACCTTAATATCGATCTCGTAAATAAGCCCGACAAATTGATAATAGAAAAGCATATTAGCAGGAGGTGGGCAATTTTTCTTCATTTGTGTTTTTCATTTATTGGGTTTGCAATAAGTTGCTATGTTGGTTATAAACTCAGGAATATCTATATACCTTTTTTTAACCTGTTATGTATTGCAGGCTTATGGTTTTATTCAACCACATTTAAACAAAAATTATTGATAGGAAATGTAATTGTTGCTCTGCTCACAGCATGGGTAATATTGATTGTTACTCTTGCAGAATTTAAAATCAGCCGAAGTGCTACAGTCAATAGTTTTATTATTCCGAGGCTTATGAAAGTGTCTTTTTTATATGCAGGTTTTGCATTTACTATTACGCTTATTCGTGAAGTAGTAAAGGACATGGAAGATATTCAGGGCGATGTAAAATATGGATGCAAAACCATGCCGATTGTTTGGGGTATTCCCGTATCAAAAGTTTTTGCCGGTGTTTGGCTGGTGGTGCTAATAGTTGGAGTAGCAGGGTTACAATTTTATGTTTTGCAATTAGGGTGGTGGCTATCGGCCGTTTATTGCGTTTTACTGATAATTATTCCTTTGCTTTGGATACTTCAACAATTATATAGGGCACAAAATGCTCATGATTTTAATAGGTTAAGTAGTGCTATTAAAATTGTTACACTCACGGGTCTCGTATCAATGATATTCTTCAGAATATATTTATAAAGAATATATTAAAACCTGTAACTTCTAATATCTAATATCTTAACTTAAAAATTTAGGACATATTAAAAGATTTAAAAACGGTTTAAAAAAGATGCGTAAATTAATATTAGCCTCTCAGTCACCTCGCCGCAAACAATTATTACAATGGGCAGAAGTTCCCTTTGATGTAATTATAAAGGAAACTGACGAAAGTTACCCGCAGCACCTAAATCCTAATGATGTTGCAATACATATTGCACGAAATAAAGCTTTGTCCATAAAGTTTTCTCATAACACTTTACCAATATTGTCTGCAGATACTATTGTGGTTCTAAATAAAGAAATAATTGGTAAACCTGCGGATAAAGAAGATGCAATACAAATACTTTCAAAGTTATCGGGGAAAATACATTTGGTAATAACAGGAGTTTGTATTTTATTCAACAATAAAGAAATTCTTTTTTCGGATATTACTGAAGTAGAATTTCATGAGTTGAGTATGGAGCAAATAATTTTTTATGTTGATAACTACAAGCCATACGATAAAGCAGGTGCTTATGCAATTCAGGAATGGATTGGAGTTATCGGCATTAAATCTATCAATGGAGATTTTTATAATGTTATGGGTTTACCGGTAAGCAGGGTAGTAAAAGAGCTGAATAAATTAAACTATTGATAAGTTTATCGTGAAACGGCAGACGTGAAACGTGAGAATTTTCACGTCTCACTTTTCACATTTCACGATTTTTGCGACTTATAAAGTTAACATCACACTACTGATAAATTTCATATCTTTCTTTTTACCAACGCTAGCTTATGAAGGAAAAGCTTCTGCAATACATTTGGCAGTTTCAATATTTTAATAAAAATGAGCTTACTACCATTGATGGTGATCCCATTCAAATAATTTCTCCGGGAAGTTTTAATACCAACCAGGGAGCAGATTTTTTTGACGCAAAAATTAAAATTAGCAATACAATATGGGCAGGTAACATTGAATTGCACATCAAATCGTCTGATTGGAATTTACACAATCATACTGCAGATAAAAATTATAAAAACATAATACTACATGTAGTATGGCAACATGATAAAGAGATAAAAGATATTACAAAAAATATTTTGCCTACTCTGGAGTTACAAAACAGGATCCCAAAGTTATTATTGAATAAATATGAAGACCTGATGAATGCGTCTTCTTTTATCCCATGCGAAAATCAGGTGCATACAATTAATGACCTTACATTACTAAGCTGGAAACAAAGATTGCTTGCAGAAAGATTAGAAGCTAAATCAGCAGTTGTATTTTCTTTTTTAAGCCAAAACAATTTTCATTGGGAAGAAACATTCTGGTGGCTCATCGCAAAAAACTTTGGCATAAAAGTAAACAGTATTGCGTTTGAAAAGATTGCGAAATCTTTACCATTAACTATTCTGTCAAAACATAAAAATCAAATTCATCAGCTCGAAGCCTTATTATTTGGCCAAGCCGGCTTACTTGAAAAAGATTTTATTGAAGATTACCCTAAAATGTTACAAAAAGAATATAGATTTTATAAAAGGAAATATGAATTACAGCAACCTGAGGCTCAAATATTTTTTTTAAGAATGCGGCCGGCAAATTTTCCATCTCTCAGGTTAGCTCAGCTTGCAATGCTTATTAATGATAGCATTCATTTATTTTCAAAAGTGAAAGAAAGTGTGTCGGTAGGTGAAGTAAAAAGTCTTTTAAAATTAACAGCCAGCGATTATTGGAATTATCATTATGTATTTGAAGAAATCTCTGCTTTTAAAAAGAAAAAATTTGGTGAGCAAATGATAGAGAATATTCTTATTAATACAATTGTTCCCATTTTATTTGCCTATGGGCTGCATCATAATGAAGAACAGTATAAAGACAAAGCAATTGCATGGCTTGAAGAAATATCTTCTGAAAAAAATACTATTACCAAAGGTTTTGAAACACTTAATTTTTCTAATAAAAGTTCCTTTGATTCACAATCATACATCCAGCTAAAAAATGAATACTGTAATCATAAACGCTGTCTGGAATGTGCAATAGGTAATTCTTTATTGAAAGGGCCATAAGTCATTAGTCATTTGTCAATCGGTAATAACATAATGACTTGAGGACTTATTGACCACTATAGGTTGAGATAGATCACCAATTATATTCAATATTAGTTTTCAAATCAGGATGCAGGCTTTTTGCAACAGGACAGTTATTCCCTGTTTTTTCTAAAATTGTTTTTTGGTCATCATCTAATTGTAATCGAGTAAAATGTATTGTAATATCAATTTGTCCAACCCTTCTTGGATCTTTTAACATATGTTTAGTAACATCAACTTTTGTATTCTTTAATTCAATACTCATATTTCTTGCTTTTAAGGCCATGGTAGTTATTAGGCATGTAGCCAGTGAAACGCACAATGTATCTGTAGGAGAAAACTTTTCTCCCTTCCCACGATTATCAGTGGGTGCGTCTGTTTCAATAACTGTCCCGCTTTGTAAATGCGTAGCCTGGCAACGTAGATCGCCCTGGTATACTATTGAAGCTGTCATTATATATTTTTGCATAAATTTACAAAGTAAAACTTCAAGACATTCTACATGCGAAAACTATTTTTTATACTTATAACATTTGTTATTGCTACCTCATCAATTGCTCAGAAACAAACTAAAAAAGAAAGGCGGGAACATAATCGAAAAAGGATTGATGCATTAATTAAGCAAGAGGAAGAAGGCGTAATTGCTTATAAAAAACATACAGCATTTGGCGGCAAGCTTATCAGTAATGGTTATGGGGCTTTCATTGAGTTCGGAAGGGCGAAGTCAGTAAAAAATGGTACGCTTTACCAGCTAGAAATATCTGAATATAAAAGTGCAAGGGAAGAAAAGCAAAGCAACTTGTATGCTTACAGCACACCTTTTGTATTTGGAAAGCAAAATTTTTTTTATCCAGTTAAATTAGGTGTACAGCAACAAATTTTGTTTGGTAATAAATCAAATAAAAATGGTGTAAGCGTAACAGGGAATTATGGAGGAGGATTAAGCATTGGTTTGCTTCGCCCATATTACGTACAACTTGGCGGATCAAATACGTATATAAAATACGAATCAGCAGATAGCTCAAAATTCTTAGATCCAGGTGGTATAAGCGGAGGTCCCGGATTTAGTAAAGGCTGGAGTGATTTAACCGTAAATCCTGGTGCTTATTTAAAAACTGCTCTGCGATTTGATTATGGAAGTTATAATGAAATAGTATCAGCCATTGAAGTAGGTATAAGTGCTGATTATTATTCTAAAAAAGTTCCTCTGGTGGTACATGAAAAATCAAAACAATTTTTCTTTACAGGATATGTTGCTTTTATATTCGGACGAAGGAAATAATCTGTTTACAGTATTTTACTTTACTCATCCTTGTCCTTGCTGATGCCGAACTCACTTATACAAAAATCTTTATTCATCAATAATAAAAATGCAGGATTCACTAACGCAAAATACTACTCAGCTTAAAAGTAAAAAACCAAATTGGCTGAGAGTTAAGCTGCCAATCGGTGAAGAGTATAAGCATGTAAGAAATCTGGTTGATGCACATAAGCTTCATACCATTTGTGAAAGCGGTAATTGCCCAAACATGGGTGAATGCTGGGGAGAAGGCACTGCAACTTTTATGATCCTCGGAAATATATGTACACGAAGCTGTGGTTTTTGTGCAGTGGCAACAGGTCATCCATTACCTGTTGATTGGGACGAACCGCAAAGAGTAGCTGAAGCGATTAACTTAATGAAGGTAAAACATGCCGTGGTTACTTCAGTTGACAGAGATGAAATAAAAGATGGCGGCTCCATTGTTTGGTACAATACAATCAAAGCAATTAAATCTTTAAATCCTTTTACAACTTTAGAAACTTTAATTCCCGATTTTAAAGCAGAGAAAGGAAATATACAACGCATCATAGATGCCGCACCTGAAGTGGTGAGTCATAACGTTGAAACGGTTGAGCGTTTAACAAAGAGAGTAAGGATACAGGCAAAATATTGGCGCAGTATGCAAACCCTTCGCATTTTAAAGGAAGGAGGAATGCGAACCAAAAGCGGCATCATGCTGGGGCTTGGCGAAACAAAAAAAGAGGTGATACAAACCATGCATGATCTTAAAGAAAGTAATGTTGATGTAATAACTATAGGGCAATACCTTCAGCCATCAAAAAAACATTTACAGGTTTATCGCTTTGTACATCCGGATGAATTTGTGGAGTTACGCGAAATAGGATATAACCTCGGATTTGATTATGTGGAAAGCGGTCCGTTGGTTCGCTCATCCTACCATTCAGAAAAACATGTTATTGCAGGTTGGGGAAGAAATAAATGGAAACAAGAAAAAGCGTTGCAGAAAATTACCAAATAATTTTTTAATCCTTTTTGCTGATTGCCATAATAGAGAATATAATGCCCCACTATACTTACGACGACAGCATAAAATCAGAAGCAATAGGTACAACTGCAAACTTATACCTGGAATAAACTAAATAATAAGAACTCCCTTTATATGAAGGAAGATTTTTTTATTGAAGTATTTAGAGAATGGGGACTTAAAGACAATTGGTGGCACGGTTATTACGGTAAATCCGTACCCCCGCTTTAAAAATCTTTTAACTTATTACTTTAAAACCCTTAACTGCCATTACCGGCAGTTTTTTATTGTATGTCTGATTTTATTTCCCAGACCAAAGCACTGGCGCCAAGTATTGCGGCATCAGATTCCTTTAATTCGCTAAAAATTAATTTTACTTTATTTTGAAAAATAGGAAGAAGGTTTTTTTCCATATGCTCACGAGTGGGATTTATTATCATATCTCCCGCTCTTGTTAAACCACCAAACAAAATAATAGCTTCCGGCGAAGAGAACATAACAAAATTTGCCAGCGCCTCTCCTAAAATTTTACCCGTAAAGTCATAAACACTTTTTGCAATTGAATCACCTTTCATTGCACATTCATAAACCGTTTTGCTGGTTATTTTATCTGAAGTATTTCTAAGTAAACTTTTTTCATTCATATTTTCTTCCAGCATCTCTACAGCAGTTTTGGCAACCCCTGTTGCAGAGGCATACACTTCCAAAGACCCCCGCATGCCGGTACCTTCATGTAATCTGCCGCCGGGAACAATAATAGTGTGGCCAAGTTCTCCGGCAAATCCATCATGTCCTAAAATTAATTGTCCATTTGCTACAATTCCACTGCCAACACCGGTTCCGAGGGTTATCATTATAAAATCTTTCATCCCTCTTGCGGCTCCATATATCATTTCTCCTACTGCAGCTGCATTGGCATCGTTGGTTAAAGCAGCAGGCAAGCCAAACCTGTTACTTATCATTTTTGCCAACGGAATAATACCCCTCCATTGTAAATTGGGCGCATATTCAATTGTTCCATTATAATAATTTCCATTGGGGGCACCTATCCCTATACCATGGATATTTGTTTTTTTTACCGAGTTGATTACTGGTTCTAAAATATTGTATAAGGCATCTATAAATAATTCAATTTTGGGGTATTGATCAGTACGTAATTCTCCCTGTTGCAAAATTTCACCTCTGTGATTTACAACACCATATTTTGTATTGGTGCCACCAATATCAATTCCAATAGCAAGTTCATTAGAAATATCCATTAGCCGAGATTTTTATTTTCGCTCTAAAGTTGCCTCAGGGGATGCTTCAATAGACGCATCCATCTGCCTGTCGTAATCAATACCTTGTTTTCTTAAAATTCCTTTTACTAAAAATGCAAATAAAGCCAGGTATAAAAAGCAAACAACTGCAACCCAATATGATTGATGAATACCATAACCTGCTACCTCAGATGTTGATTGAAGATAATCAGCGATCTTCCCTTGTAATGGAGGTATAATGCCACCACCCAGTATCATCATAATTAAAAACGCAGATCCTTGTGTTGTATATTTTCCCAAACCTGCAATAGATAAACTAAAAATTGCCGGCCACATAATAGAACAAAATAAACCACCGCTTAAAAATGCATAAATTGCAAATGTGCCGGTGGACATTACACCAATTATCATGGCAATCAATCCAAGTACACTAAAGATTAATAAAGTTCTGGCGGGTTTATTCTGGCAAATATAAAAAGCAACAATTTGCACAACCACACAAATGATATAGTAATACAATGGACTCATATCATATTTCGCTAAAGATCCAATGGCTATCAAAATTCCAAAAGCAACAAGGGGAACAACAAATCCTAAAATCTTTTTCGTGCTGTTGCTCAAATTAAAAGCGCTAATAGCTCCTGTCCATCTGCCAATCATTAACCCTCCCCAATACATCATAATGTAAGGAGTGGCTTCTGAAGCAGCATGACTTCCAAAATTAGGATGTCTTAATAGCTCGCCCAGGTTACTTCCTATAGCTACTTCTGCTCCAACATAAGTAAAAATGCCTAACATTCCCAATACTAATTGTGGATACCTCATGGCGCCCCAGCCATCCGGATTTTTGCGGGCAGTAATATTGGAAATTATTAAACCTATTACCACTACAGCCAGTGCGCCAAGCAGCCATTTCATTCTATAGGTTTCCATAGCATGTCTTTCAGCATCTGATGCATTGGTTAGATCATTTCTATAACTACTAAATACAGGAACAAACATAATGATGAGCAAGCCGGTGATAATTAAAAGGGCGTATAGGGCTTTATTAGCTCTCTCTGTTTTTTCAGTTGAAATTCCGCTGGGAACTTTTTTAGAGAAATAAAATAATGCTGCTGCCCCAATAAACAAAGCACCCACAAAAGAATATAGTACAATAACCTTACTTAAGCTTAAGGCCTGAATTTGTTCATCCGTAATCGCCGCTGTAGTGCCAAATAGTGCCAGCGCTACAATTAGAGGACCAATAGAGGTTCCGAATGAGTTGATACCTCCTCCCAAATTAACACGACTGGTTCCGGTTGCCGGATCGCCAAGTGATATGGCAAAAGGCTGCGCAGCGGTTTGTTGTAAAGAAAATCCCAGTGCAACCACAAATAAGCCAAACAACATACCACCAAATGCATTTGCATTTACTGCAATAATCATGGCAACTGCACCTAATGCAGAAAACAGCAATCCATAAACGATACTTTTTTTGTACCCCCATTTTGCCACTAAATCCTTTCCGCCAAATGCACCATAAGCAAATAAACCAAGGGCACCAATATAATAAGCAGTGTAAAAGGCGAAATCAATCAACTGGCTTTGAAACTGATCTAATTGAAAGTAATGTTTGCAAAACGGAATGAAAATACTATTACCTGCTGCAATAAAACCCCAGAAGAAGAAAACGGTCACAAGAGTGCCCAGAGCTCCATAATTTGTTGGCTGTCCCGTGGATTGTATATTTTGTGTTGTTGGTATATTAGTTGATCCAGCCATAGCAATATATTTTGAAAATGAAAGTAATAGATTTTTTTTACTTGGTAAATTATGATTAATTATTTGTTCATAACAAAATCATTCCTAATTTGGAAATATAATTTTAAATAAATGGAAATTATACATATTAGTGCAGAATGCTATCCTTATGCTAAAGCGGGTGGGTTAGGTGATGTTGTGGGTGCATTACCAAAATATCAAAATAAAAGTGGGCACATTGCAAAGGTTGTAGTGCCCATGTACCGCACAAAGTTTTTGTACGAAAATGAATTCGAGGTAGTTGGAAAAGGGGGCTTTGGCATGGCGCACTATTGGCTCAATTACACTGTTATAAAAGAATCAACAAACAAACTTGGCTTTGACCTTTACCTGATAGACATAAATAATTTATTGGACAGAGAAAAAATTTATGGTTACGATGATGACATTGAAAGGTTCACTGCATTTCAAATTGCAGTGGTTGACTGGATAAATAAATGGGAAGATTTGCCGGATATAATTCATGTGCATGATCACCAGGCTGCGCTCATTCCTTTCATGATGCAAAATTGCAGCTCATACCGTCGCCTTTCTGTAATACCAACTGTTCTTACCATCCACAATGCTCAATACCAGGGCTGGATGGATTGGAATAAATCAAGTTATTTGCCTGATTGGGATAAATGGAAATGGGGATTGCTTGAATGGGATAAAACAATTAATTCATTAGCATGTGGAGTTCGCTGTGTATCAAAAGTTACAACGGTTAGTCCCGGCTATTTAAATGAATTAAAATATAATGCCGATGGTTTGGAAATGCTTTTTGAATTTGAAAAGGGCAAATGCGTTGGTATTTTGAATGGTATAGATGAAGAGGTTTGGAATCCTGCAACCGATACATACATAGCAACCCAATATAGTGTTGAAGATTCAGATGTTGGTAAGGCTGCT
>JBPCQG010000484.1:0-4403 GCA_050998315.1 Chitinophagaceae bacterium | reverse complement strand
GCATTTGTTATCCAAAGACATAAAGCTTCACATCTTCATTATGATTTTAGATTAGAGATGGATGGCGTTTTAAAAAGCTGGGCTGTTCCAAAAGGTCCTTCATTAAATCCAAAAGATAAACGGCTGGCGATGATGGTTGAAGATCATCCCTATGATTATAAAGATTTCGCAGGATTAATCCCTTCGGGTTACGGAGCCGGCATTGTTGAGATATGGGATAAAGGCACCTACTCTGATCTCGAAAATTCGGATATAAAAAAAGCAGAAAAAAATTTAAGGGCAGGGTTACATGCTGGCAATTTAAAAGTTAGAATGTTTGGCAAAAAATTAAAGGGCGAATTCGCATTAGTAAGATTAAAAAGCAAAGATGATAATACCTGGCTGCTGATAAAACATAATGATGAAGGTGCCGTAAGTGAAGATTATAACAGTGAAGAAGATACTCCATTAAATTCTCCAATAAATAAATGGCTTGCAAAAAATGATCCTGAAAAACTAAGCAAGCAGGCAAAAACTACTAAAAAAAAAGTTTCCTAAAAACCTCAATTAAGGAAAGCAGAAAATTACATGACTTTATTAAGCCAATGCTGGCAAAACAAATTGAAGAGCCTTTTGATGACAAGAATTGGCTTTACGAAATTAAATGGGATGGGTACCGTGCAATTGCTGAATTGGAAAACGGAAATGTAAAGCTGTATTCTCGCAACGGGATTACTTTCGAAAATTCTTACCCGCTAGTGGTACAGGAATTAAAAAAAATAAGAGCAGATGCAGTTGTTGATGGAGAGATAGTAGTTTTAAATGATGAAGGTCACCCCGAATTCCAGTTACTACAACACTACGAAAGTAATATACATCGCCCCATTCACTATTATGTTTTTGATATTTTATCCCTCAACGGACATAATACCTGCGAACTTCCTTTATTAGAAAGAAAAGAATTGCTGGAAGGTATTATTAAATCAAGCGCTGTTGTAAAATATTCTGATCATATACTGGAAAAGGGAACTGCTTTTTTTAATGTAAGTACAGCAAAAAACCTGGAAGGCATTATGGCTAAAAAAGCGGATAGCCACTACTATATTGGAAAAAGAACTAACGAATGGCTCAAGATAAAAAATCATAAAACACAAGAGGCGATAATAACAGGATATACTGACCCCGGAGGTGCAAGAAAATATTTCGGCGCTTTGGTACTTGGTATTAAAGATGCCCGCCCGGATGATCCGGTCGGACGGGGAGGTGGGCTAAAATATATTGGTCATACCGGTTCAGGTTTTAATCAACAGTCATTAAAAGAAATGTGGAATTTATTGCAACCGCTTAAACAAAGTAATTCTCCATTTAATGAGAAAGTAAAAACCAATATGCCTGTAACCTGGGTTAAACCCGAATTAGTTTGCGATATTAAATTTGCTGAAATAACCAGGGAGGGTATGCTAAGGCATCCTATATTTCTCCATTTAAAAAAAGATAAATCTATAAAAGACGTAACTATGGCTAATACAAAACCTATAAAAAAATCTGAGATAAAAAAAATAGATAAAGGTGAAATAAAACCTGTAGAGCCTGAAAATAATAATGACAAAATATTTTCTTTTGGTAAGATAAAAGTAAAAGCAACCAATATTAATAAAATATATTTTCCTGATGAAGGAATAACCAAAGGAGAGGTAATTAATTATTATATAGAAATGGCAGATTATATTTTGCCCTATTTAAAAGGCAGACCAGAATCTTTACTACGAACACCTAATGGAATAAATGCTAAAGGATTTTTCCACAAGGATGCCGGTGAAAAATCGCCGTCATTCGTAAAAAGTCAAAAACTTTTTTCAGAATCCACCAACAAAGACATTGATTATATTATTTGCGATAACAAGCCTACGCTTACATATCTTAATAATTTAGGTTGTATCGAAATTAATCCATGGCATTCAACACTTGGCGCACTTGACAACCCGGATTATTTAATGATAGACATTGATCCTTCTAACGAAAATACTTTTGAACAGGTAATAGATGCTGCTAATGTTGTTAAACAGGTTTTAGACAGGGCAGGTGTATCATCTTACTGCAAAACTTCCGGTTCTTCTGGTTTGCATGTATACGTGCCGACTGCAAAAAAATATACTTATGAACAGGTAAAAGACTTTGCCTATTTAATCTGTATGCTAGCCAGTGAACAAATCCCTGAATTCACTACCCTTGAACGAAACTTACAAAAGCGTGGGCATAAACATATTTATATGGATTACCTTCAAAACCGGAGGGGGCAAACAATTGCATGTGTTTACAGTCTTCGTCCCAAGCCAGGAGCAACAGTATCTACTCCATTATTATGGAAAGAAGTTAAGAGTGGATTAACGCCGCAGGATTTTACAATTAATAATATCGGAAAACGCGTAAAGAAAATGGGGGATATCTTTACGCCAGTCCTTGGAAAAGGAATTGATCTTAATAAATGTTTAAAGAAATTAGGTAGTTGATTTTGAGAAAATTCTTCTTAACAAACCGCCTTTTTTGTGGCTGACTTTCTCTTCATTCGCCCTGTTTTTTGCCACTAAACTGGTAACACCAAATTGTAAGGCAGTTCCCACTGTTCTTGCAAACAATCCTGCTTTTCTGCCAACTGCAATTTTTTTAGTGAGGTAACCAGCTCCTAATCCTAATACAAGGTTTAATATATTGTGTTTAAACTGCGGTGATGCGGATACTTCGGATACTGTATTTTTTAAAATATTCGATGGCTTAAAGGTTTCTACTGTATCGTGAAATTGTTTTTTTAAGGCTTCTTCAGACACGATTTTTTTTGCTTCTAATTCAAGAATTGCACTTTTTAAATCCTCTGTTTTGTGTATCGTTTTCATGATGCAATTATTTGGACGAAATCAATCCAGGAGTTTTTTTATCATTGAGTTCGCAATGGGCATCTTAAGCCATTTATCCTTAAAAGCAAAAATAACAAGTCCGATGATAACATAAAAAAGTGCTACAGCCAAAAATCCGTAATAAGTTTTTCCCATTAATTCTCCGAGTAGAAGAGCAATTCCAATATTAAGAAGCATAAGAAAAATAAAACCAATTAGAATTACTACAAGCATTGTAATAATTAATGAAAAAACAGAAGACGATTTATCAATAGCTTTTAACTTTAATAAATCTATTCTCGTTTCCACGTAACTCTTAACCCTGTCAATCAGCGATTCAACAGGTGTGGCTTGATTTTCCATTTTTTTATGTTTATCACCGGAACTTGTTTAAAGCTTTACGGGATATTAGGAATTCATTGAATTTCTTACATCTGCTTTCATGGAAGCACCTTTATCTCCCGCGGCACCTCTAACCTGGTCTACCATATCCCTGCCTTCAGATGCTAAACCCGAAACTTTTTCTTTAACTGAATCATACTTTTCAGAAATAGCATCACTATATTCTCCTACTTTTCCTTTTACAGAATCAGCCAGTTCACCGCCTTTTTCTGCAAGTCTGCGTCTTGTTTCTGTCCCTTTATCGGGCGCAAATAAAATTCCAAGAATAGCGCCCGCTGCGGCGCCTGCTAATACGCTTGATAATACTTTTCCTGAGCCCATAATTTGTCGTTTTAAAAATTAAAAAATAAATTTCTATAACAGTTATATAAAATATTTTGCCAATATTATATTAGTGATCGCAACAAGGCTGCAATGCAAGCGGGTAAAGGATTTACCTCACTCATTTAAAAACATTAGTCTATTATAAACAAGGCAGTCATTTGAGTATAATTTTTCCCATAATGAGGAAGCAAATAAGGTTCATTTCAATCATCAAATTTTACAGTCTTTATTTTAGGCTATAAACACTTTTGGCATAATCTTTAAAAGCATGGATATATTAAATCATTTTTTAACATTAATAACTTAACATTATGGAACAAACTAAAAATAAAGGTAATTCTACCAGTAATTCTTCCAAAAACTCTAAAAGTCCATCTCGTACAAACAAAAGTTCAGGTAATGGTTCTAAATCGTCTTCACCAACTCCACAATCTTCATTGTTACAGGAATTATTTCTTGATGAATTGAAAGATATTTATTGGGCCGAAAAACATTTAATGAAAGCATTACCTAAAATGGCAAAAGCCGCAACTTCTGACGAATTAAGACAAGCTTTTACTGTTCATTTGGAGGCAACAAATGGTCATGTGGCAAGGTTGGAAGAAGCATTTGGAATATTAGGTGAAAAAGTTCAGGCAAAAAAATGTGAAGCCATGGCGGGTTTAACTAAAGAGGGGGACGGTATAATTGAAGATACTGAAAAGGGAACATTAACAAGGGACGTGGGTTTAATAATGGCTGCACAAAAAGTAGAGCATTATGAAATTGCCACTTATGGTAGCCTGGCGCAACTGGCTAAAACCCTTG
>JBPCQG010000438.1:0-4786 GCA_050998315.1 Chitinophagaceae bacterium | reverse complement strand
TGGTCGTAAGTTTTGTTTTCTTTGATGATATACAACACATGTTTAAAGACAGATTTTTCGCCGGGCTGTGTCGGCACAGGTACTATTTTCTCTTTTACTTTTTCAAGATGCAGGGCGTGAGTTATTCTCGGCAAACGCATATTGGTGGCAGCTTTCACCGTATAATCTTCCAAAACATTTTTAGGAGGAACAGGAATAAATGAAACCGAACCAAGATGATTATTTGATCTGTAACCACCGGCATTTTTATTCAAATCTCTTCCTCCCACTCCTTTAGTATTCGCAACAAAAAGCTTACTTCCGTCTTTATTTAAAACAATAGCTCCCGGATACCAGCCTGTGGGAATTAATCCTTTTACCTTATCAGTTGTAAGATCAATTACTGCAATTACATTATTGCCGCCATTGGCTACAAATAAAGTTTTTCCATCAGGAGTAACAGCCAATGCATTGGGCGCACTTCCAAAAGGCAATTCTGCCATTGGCTTTGGGTTAATGTTTTTTATAACTTCATCTGTTTGCGTATTTATTACTGAGATCAAATCACTGTTTGCATTGGCAACATATAATTTTGAGCCATCAGGGTGAAGCACCAAACCTGAAGGATGCAGATGAACTTTTATATCCTTTATAACCTTACGTGTGTTCAGATCAATCACCGAAACAGTACCTGAAGATGCAATACCTGTTTTAGGATCCACAACAACTTCAGTGCCTGCAGACTTAGCTGTCTTATCACTTTTAATTGGTACTCGTCCACCCCAGTTTGTAACATAAGCTTTATCACCTTTTATTAAAACAGTGTATGGTGAAATACCAACAGGCACATGCCCTTCAAATTTATTGGTCTTTATGTTTACTATACCAACAGTGTTGTTGCTACTTAGCGTAACATAAATGCGGCTTCTCTTTTCATCAAATGCAAAACCACCCGGATAGGCACGTCCGCCTTTTGCGCCCACCGATTTATCAAGCACTTCATTTTCCCATGCAAACTGTCCGGTAATAGAAATTTTTGAAGGAAGTAATATTGCATCACTCCATTCAAACAAGCCATTTGCCTGCAATTTTGCTGAACGCAGAAAACCTCTAGTATCGGTAGTCCAAACCTTTTGTCCATCGGCGCTCCAGCCTATGCCTGTAAAAGTGTTTCCTCCTTCAGGTAAGTTGAGTGTTTGTTTGATAGTATTATTCAATGCATCAAAGAAAATTAAATCTTTAAGATTTTTTACTGCAAGAATTGTTTCTTCGGGATTAAGAGCAATGTCTACTGGTCTGCCGGGAAAAGTTATTGTAGTACCTGCCGGATCGATGATTTGCGAAGTGGATACGATATAACTTTCATCTTCCTGTTTTCCGACCAGAGATTTTTTTTCAAACTTATCTTTTGCTTTTTTTTGCGCATATAATTGAGTTGAGCCAAAAGGAATGCATGCAAATAAAATAATTGATAAGGGATATAAGTTATTAGATTTTCCCAGTCTTTTAAAACGGAATATCATGTGATATAATTTATAACTTTCTCACAACCTAACAGGTTTTAAAAACCTGTTAGGTTGGTAATCATTTTTCTAAACGGAAATGCAGGCAAACCTTCTTTATCAAATAAGTTTGCTTCTCCTGCAAGCAGCCATGCATATCTTACCTCAAGAGGTTCTTTCACTTTATCATTCCATACAATTACTTTATTCCCTTCCAATGTTGCAAGCGCTTTAATAAAAATCGTACTATCGCCGGAAGATATTCGATAACCAATTTCAAAGCCTTTTAGTGTATCGGCCATTAATAAGAATGATGATTCAAATTCGAGTATCACTTTTCCATTTTCTACATATGCATTTTTAATTTCAGGACCTTTGTAATTTATTTTTTTATACCTATATTCCTTGGCAAGAGCAATCAATGCAAGCCTTTCACCCACTTCTTTTTTTCGTGTAAAATGCTGGTTTTTCATTTCTCCAACATCAACCGTTACTGCCATACCCGTGTTTGAAATGTTCTTCATCACCTGGTATTGTGCATCTCTTAATTGTGCAGCTGCATCCATCTTGCTGTAATTAAATGGTGCGATCTGTACAAAATAGAAAGGAAGATTTAGGTTATTCCATTTTTCTCTCCAACCTTTGATCATACTGCTAAACAAATGATAATATTCATTGGCGTATGATACATTGGATTCTCCCTGATACCAGAGAACTCCTTTGATTGTATAAGGAATTACCGGATTTATCATTCCATTAAAAAGAACCGATGGCTCCCTCCATGGACGATTATATGAGATAACTGTTGCGGGCTCTTCCGGCTTTTTTAATTTAATGCTATCGCCGGATTTTCTTGCCGAATTCCATTTATCTAAAGCCGCACGATAAGCAACAGAATCTTTACCTACAGTTACATACATTTCCTTCCAGCGTTTTATCGGCAAATATAAAACAGAATCACTTTTTAATGTAGAAGATGGCGCCCAAGCTTCTGCAGGCGTTCCTCCCCATGCAGCATATACTATGCCTACAGGAACATTCAATTGCTGATGAATTTTTTTTGCAAAATAATAGGCTACTGCAGAAAAAGATGGTGCTGTTTCTAGGGATGTTTTCAACCATACAGAACCGGGAGCATCTTTAAATTCTTCCCGACCATATTGTCGCTTTACACTAAAATAACGGATGTTTTCAAAATCAGCTACAGCAATTTCTTCCTTTGCTTTATAGCTTGAATTTAAAGAGAATACCATGTTCGACTGACCTGAACAAACCCAAACTTCGCCTATCAAAACATCTTTCAGTTCAATGGTATTTTGTCCTCTAATTTTTACTGAATATGGTCCACCTGCTGCGGGTGTATTTACCATCACTTTCCATTCGCCATTACTTTTTGTTATTGTTGAAAAATTTTTGTTTGACCAGCTACCGGTAACAATAATTTTTTCACGGGGATCTGCCCAACCCCACATTGCTACCTTAGATTTTTGTTGAAACACCATATGATCACTAAAAATGGCAGGCAACTTTACGTTTGAAAATGCATGCATAAAAGCCGGCATTAAAAATATCTGAAGTAAAAATTTTATTTTATAATTTTTATTGATGGTCATTTAGAATTTTATTATTAATTAATCCTTTTTGCTAAAAGCTGTTTCAAGAATCACCAATCTTCGATCGCCGATGTATGTAATATTTACATTGCTGTTGTTTAATGCTGTTTCAATCGAAACCCTATCTCCTGCATTTATCGTTTTACTAACTTCCGGCAAATCATTCACTTTTATTTTGATCACTAACGGTTCATCACCGGGATTCCAAACTATTGATGTAGCCATGTTTTGCCCTTCAGGAATCCTGCACCAAAACTTTCCTGTACCTTCTGTAGAATTTTTTTCAGGTAAAGGTTGTCCGCCAAACGTTTGTGCATAAGGACCGAAAGGGCGTCTTCCATTTGCTACATATTGAATTCCCGGACGGGTATTAAAACCACCCTTGTTGCCGCCTGCAAACTGGTATCCTTCTTTTGCTACAACAATCCCTTTACCCAAATAATCTTTTGGAACACGGGGGGTTGAGTTAACAAGAAGACCACTATACAGATCAGTTACAATACCCTTTTCTGTTTCATATTCACCCCAAACAATGGGACTTGTAATGAGTTGATATCGTTCATGAATTGATGACTTTGTATAGTTCACCAGATTTAATAAAAGTCTTGCAGCAACCGGGTCAATTGATGTTCGGTTGGCAATATCCAAACCGCATAATAGTATACTTCCACTTCCCTGAAATTGTTCTGCCAATGCTATGCCCTGCAAGCCAGAACTATAATTTGCAAGAATGGCTGTACTTGCAACATCATCTTTGTTTTGTAATGTGAAGCCATCGGTAACAGGTTTGATAGCAGGATAACCATTTTTAGTTTCATCCCAATTCGTATAGTCTGACCACACTCTTAAGTTATCTCTTGTAATGCCTGAAAACACAGGGTGATCGGGTCTTTCGGGGTTTACATAATAACCGTTGCGTGGAGATTTGGAAGTAACCGGATATACCGGATCATCTATATCAACATTGTTATTTTGTAAAGGATTAATGAGAATAGAATTTATATTGACAAGATGTGCGCTATCCTGCCGCATACATAAAACCCTTCCGCCTGCACTCATAAAATTTTTGATGCTTGCTGCATTATCGGCAACATTATTATCTGCTGAATTTTCTCCGATTATCAAAATGTTGCCTTGTTGAAAATTATCCAAAATTGCTATGGAAGTTGATTTAATTCCCAATTTTGTAAGCGCCTTTTTTGTTGCACTATCATTCTCATACAATAATATAGTATTGGCATTTGAAGATCCTGCTTTAGTGAAATTATCATCAGCAATAAAGAGATTATAAAAGTTTTGAGAAACAATTTTTCCCATACTTATAACTTTTCCCACAAGTTGATACTTACCAGAAATAATATTTGCAGGTAATTTTATTTCAAATGTTTTTTTAGCAGTTGAGTAATAAGGAATGTTAGTAATTACCGTGCTATCTGAAAATATAATTTGGTATGCCTTATCTTTTATTTCATAAAAGAGTTTTGCATTTTTAAGATCGCTGAAATCATCAGCATCATTTATAATATGCGCAATTGGTTTTATTATAGAACCTGCATACACATTGGGTGTCCAGCATTCCCAGCTAAGCAATACAGGTTGATAAGAAATTTTCACCTGGTCAGTAACCGGCTTGGGTTTCATGTCACCAAACTTTTGAATTGTGTTCCAGTTATAAAATAAAATAGTGAAAGG
>JBPCQG010000427.1:0-2565 GCA_050998315.1 Chitinophagaceae bacterium | reverse complement strand
AGTTCCAAAGGCATTGTATTGTATCCCTACTCCATCTTTATCAACCTGGGAACCGGGGAGGCTTGAATAACCAAGGTTTCTTCCAAATAAGTTACAAACCCATATATTAAAATATCGTTTTGAATCCCATGCATTATCTCCGCCCTGTGAAGAAAATTTCATTCCATCATCAGCCATCCAGTTTTGCGTTGAAGTATACTTTCGGATGATACCGGTAGTAGCCTTTCCAAAACCATCAATCTTTGCAAGGCAAAAAACAATTCTTGCATCTGCAGCTAAAGGTGCAAAAGCAGCAGGCACATTTAAGGCATCAGCATTTAACCTGCGGTAATCGTTATTTAAAGATTGAAGTTGGGAGAGTATTTGTGCATCACTAACATTTTGTGATGCATTATTATACAATACATGAATTACTACAGGGATTGTAATTACTTCATTTGCGATTGTATCTCTTGCTGACTTATTCAACCCGTCAACACGATAAGTTGAAGAAGAACTAATTTGCGGATATTTTTTTAAATAATTATAAGTGTCACAACGTTGGGTATACGCTGAAAAAGATATACTAATAAAAACCAGGCTGATGGCAAACAGTCTAATTTTCCTGTGAATTTTCATTTCTCTTCCTTGTTTTAAATTGGTATAATAAATCTGGTTTGATTTTAATACGTTTTACAGGGAAGATGGAATTGTTCTTACAAAGAAATTGGAATAATTACAAGGAGGTCGGAAATAGTTCTTATCAGTAGAAATTGGATAATTGATTTGAAATCACTACTAGAATAATAGATAACTGGAATAACTACGTTAGGGAAGAGTATAAACCGGTTAGAGGTGTTAAACGCAAAGAAAATATAATTTACCGGTAAATGCAAGGGATATACTGTTTTCTTTTACATTTCACTTAACGTACAAACCACAGCCGTTTGTTATTTTTACCTACAAAATAAAATATGCTAAAAAGAATTTTTACTTTGGGGATAATATCTGTATTTGCTGCCTGCAATACAGGTGATAGACCTTCCGATGACATATCTGTAAATACCTTACCTGCACCACAACCCATCACCTTTTCAATAGATGCTGTTTATCCTCACGATAGCGGAGCTTTTACGCAAGGACTGCAATTTTATAACGGTAAACTATATGAGGGTACCGGTCAGTTTGAGGAATCAACTTTAAGAATCGTTGATCCCAAAACAGGTAATGTTGAAAAAAAATATTTGATACCCGACACATCAATCTTTGGTGAAGGTATTACCATTTTTAAAAATAAAATTTACCAGCTAACATGGCAGAGCCATAAAATTTTTGTTTATAATCTTAATGATATAACTCATCCAATAAAAACGTTGAGCTGGTTCAGCGAAGGTTGGGGAATTACCAACGACGGAAAAAATTTAATAATAAGCGATGGCATTACCGACAAGATTTATTATGCTTTACCTGATGAGGAAAAAAATGAAATGCGAATAATTAAAACATTAGCCATTGCTGATAATACCGGTGCACTGGACAATCTGAATGAACTTGAATTTATTGATGGATACATTTATGCAAACCGATGGCAGACAAATGATATTTTAAAAATTGATACCTCCAACGGACATGTAGTTGGCAAAATGGATCTTACAGGTTTGCTGGCTCAATATGATGCAAAAGAAATGACGCACAACACTAACTTCTTAAATGGGATAGCTTACGACAGCGTAACTAAAAAGTTATATATCACAGGTAAAAACTGGCCTAAAATGTTTGAGATTAGATTGAATCAGTAATCAGCCTGGCTTTGCCTGTTAATAGTTATTGAAGTAATTATGCAGCAGCAACAAAACATAATTGAGTGTTATAATAAGACGGCAAAAAGTTATGCTGATGCGTTTTCTAACGAATTAAATAAAAAACATCTTGATAGAATTTTATTAAAATGCTTTGTAGATGAAAATATAAATAAAGGAAAACTTATTGATCTGGGTTGTGGGCCGGGACAAACTACCAAATTTATAGCTGACCAGGAACTGACAGACATTATCGGTGTTGATATATCCCGGGAAATGATAAGTGTGGCAACGAAGATCAATCCCCATTTGCACTTTGAAACCGGCGATATATTAAATCTTAAATATCCCGATCAAACTTTTGGTTCAGCTATTGCATTTTATTCCATTGTTCATTTTGATCATGAACAAATAAGAATAGCTTTTAAAGAAGTAAATAGGATTTTAATACCTGGCGGACAATTTTTGTTCTCATTTCATGTTGGGAATAATGTTGTACATCTGGATGATTTTCTTGAGCATAAAGTAAATATTGATTTTCATTTTTTTGACACCAACAAGATTATTGATTTATTAACTGAAACTGAATTTAAAATAATTGATTTAGTTGAAAGGCAGCCTTACAAAGAAGTTGAATATCAAAGCAAGCGTGCTTATGCCTGGGTAAATAAATAATTATTTACAACCACCCCGACCGTTTGAACAATAAATATAGAAGCATGCAGCAGGCTAATGTAAAAAGTATTACCGCATAAAAACCATACTCCCACTCTGCTTCGGGAATAAT
>JBPCQG010000277.1:0-12654 GCA_050998315.1 Chitinophagaceae bacterium | reverse complement strand
TAGATTTGAGATACAGATGAAGTTTTGGAAAAAGGTATTTATTCGGACATTCTACATTTTAGACTTTTGAAAAATATTAAGGGACAAGGATTTATGAACTAATAAAAGTTCCCGTCCGGTCCGCTTATATGACAATTAAACCCCCTCTAGTAGTGGGTTTTTATTTTTTTGTGTTGCATTTGTGTTGCATTTAACCATCTGGTTTTGTTTTCTCATTATGTTGAATAAGGTCGAAATCTATGAAGTTATTGATACACTTACTAGTACTATACACCATACATGGATAAATGGCAAATTCAGTAATTTCATAGTTCATGGATATTTTTTCGATTCAAAATCTCTCTTTATTTTTTGCTACACTCCTTTGTGGTTTGCTTACAGGATTGTTTTACGATTATTCCTGTTCGGTAAATAATGGATTAGGAAGGTTGAATGATCCTGGATATTTAAAAGCAATGCGATCCATCAATAAAGTTATTTTAAACCCAGTATTCTTCCTCAGATTCTTTAGTTATACTCCTTATCCTTCAATCGAATTTTATCTTTTACTATCCGCTACTATTATTTATTTTACCGGTGTATTTGGCGTAACCGTTATGAAATGTGTACCTATCATCAAACAAACAGCAATTCTCATTTTACACAAAAAAGACTATGCTCCTACCTACTGAAAAGGGGAGAATAACAATTTCAGGGAACATTTTAAAAATTACCGAAAATGATAAGGTAACTGAAATTAGCTTAAATAACGAAGAAGAATTCAACAAAGCTCTGTGGCATAACTTCAAAATAAAATTATGAAAATAGTTTCAGCTTATTACTACGGTATTTAGGATACAGTTTACCGACCTATTTAGTTAGCCTTAAGAATTAATAAGTACTTTATGAAATCCTAAATACAATTACAATATTAATTCTTTCAGTATTTCTTAATTGCTGTCAAAATCAGAAACCCTGAAGTCATTTTACCGGAACCTCCGGCAACGTTGGCCTCACGTGCGATATCCTGTAATAAAATAACTTTGACTTGGGCTGATAAATTTACAAATGAGATCGGTTTTAAATACACCTGGACGCAGTTTATCATTTGCAAGAATTGTGTAACTAAAAATTTGGCAGTAAACAAGTAGGCCTGCAGTTCGATGTATTAAAGACTGATGATTACAATCTATGGAAGACTAACAGATTCTACTGACAAGATATAAAGGGAGGGCATCAGGCTCAGTAATCCAAAGCTTATGGTTAAAGTATTTTACTTTTAATATTGGGCATTCCTATAAACCGGGTATTTACCTAATGGAGGTAACTCAGGGATCAGAAATGAAATTGCTTAAATTAGTAAAGGGGGATTTTATTAGAGATTAGATGATTATGTTGTTCTCCACTAAAAAAGAATAAATAAAATCCGTTTTAATGGCAAGTTTCTTGTTAACTGTTTACAAAAAGTTTATGAAAAGACTAGCCTTCTTTCTTGGGATTTTGCTTGTTAGCATTGTTGTTTTATTAGAAAATTCAGATAAACACGAGAGAAATTATGTGCCAAATAGAGGGTACGATGATGATGTGTGGTTTGGGTAATTAATTCTATCAATATTTTTTAAAAAGCAAGGTAAAAATTAAATACACGAGGAGGAAGAATAAACATGATGCACCATTTTGCTTAGCTTTTTAAATTCGAATTGTTTGAATAGGTTTATTCAAAAGTTGCTTTTTTCCCAAATACAAACCGCGTTGCAATTTTTTGATTATCGGTGAAAACTTTATAAAAGTTAATCACACCATTTAGATTGAATTTAGTAAAACATGACTATGCATAGTTGTCAATTGTTTTGACACGTCGCAAGTATTTTTTCACAACTTCCTGATGTATTTCTATGTGACAAAAAAAAGAGTTGAGGAAACCTCTTTTTTGTCGTAAACATTTTTTTTATTTTTTAAAAAATTTAATAGACATTTATGTAATCAACCGTAACTAAAGCATACTCAATCTTGAGAGTATAAAACTCACCAAGTCTCCTTAAACGTTTATGAAGTATATTATTTTGAAACAATTTTATCTTAACTGCTAAACAATTCAAATGAAAAAAAGAATCCGTCATTTAGCGATGACTTTTTTTGTAACATTTACTTTTACATCAAGTGTCTTTGCACAAGAAGCTATAAAAGGAACATTACGTTCCACTACCGGTGAACCCTTATCCGGAGCTTCTGTAACAATTAAAGGAACTAACAATTCGGTGGTAACCAATTCAAAGGGCGAATTTTCTATAAACGCACATGCCCGAAGTGTATTGATAATAAGTTATGTTGGTTATTCTCCCCAGGAAATTACTGTTAGTGGTACGGGTCCGGTAAATGTTGAACTCCAATCTACCAATCAGGAGTTGCAGCAGGTAGTAGTAATTGGGTACCAAACGGTACGTAAAAAAGATCTGACTGGTGCCGTAGGAATTATTAATCCTAATGTTGCTAATCGCAATGTTGCCAATACAGTAGCAGAAAGCATACAAGGCCTAACTCCGGGAGTTACTGTACGTAATACAGGTCGACCCGGTGGTGGAGCTAAAATAGATATTCGGGGTGCCGGTACATTTGCAGGCAATAATCCTTTGTACATTATTGATGGTATGTATAGTGATGCAACACCTGATTTTAATCCACAGGATGTAGAGTCTATCCAGATTTTGAAAGATGCTTCTGCAGCAGCTATTTATGGAAGCCGGGCTGCTAATGGTGTGATTATTATCACAACTAAAAAAGGAAGGCAGGGACCTTTAAAGGTAAGCGGCAGTATTAAAGCAGGCGTGCAAACAGTACATAACCGTTATGATATGATGAATGCAACTGAATATCGTGACTTAGCTACCCGTCTTTATCAAGCTGGCGGATCCCCGGTTCCTACATCGCTGACAACTGACTTTGATCCTGCGATCAACACCGACTGGCAGGACGAATTTTTGCGCCGGGGGGGAATTGGTGATTACAACCTTGCATTGTCGGGAGCAATCAGAAACAGCGTGAATTTCTACATTAGCGGCAACCATTTGAAAAATAAAGGCCCAGTAATTGACAACACCTTTTCACGTAATGCCTTTCGGATTAATACAGATACCAAATTAGGACGATTTACTATTGGTCAAAATGTTTTGTTGAGCTGGACTAAAGAGGATCCGATAGCATCTGCAGGCGTTGGGGTGAATCCCTTTGTCGATATGATCACGATGCCTCCCGTAGTTCCATTACAGGGTAGCCGCTACATAAGTGCAGAGAATCCCGAAGGATTTGGTATAGGGTTGAACAATGCTTACCTGAGTACACTTACAGCCAATGTTCCGGCTTTACAATCCTTAGATCAGTTTGAACAAAAAAATTTCAAGATCAGGGGAAATGCTTTTCTTGATTTCAGAATTTTGGAAGGTTTAGTATACCGCTTTAATTTTGGTTACGAAAAAACAAATGATAAAGGTGAAGGTACACGGCGTCCCGGTACGGTTCGGCAGGGTACACCATCTCCCAACAACAATAAATTAGCTACTTTCAGCAGTGAAGGAAAGTTTGAATCCAAACTGTTTGAACACACGGTGAATTACGATAAAAATTTTGGAAAGCACAGGGTAAGTGCAGTTGCGGGATTTAGTAATCAAACTTTTGAGCATCCTATTTATCGTTTCACTACAATTGCAGGCAGTGCTACGGTTCCGGATCCATATACCAATAAATGGAACAACATCGGATTGTTGGGAAGGGTGAACTATACTTATAACGATAAGTATTTAACCAGTATTACGTTTCGTCGTGATGGCAGTTCGCTATTTGGTAAGAATAACCGCTGGGGTAATTTCCCTTCGGCGTCTGCCGCCTGGCGCATTTCGAAGGAGGAATTTTGGAAAGTAAAAGCTGTGAACGATTTAAAACTACGGGTATCATACGGTAGTTTAGGTAACTCTGAGTTTTTACAGCCCTGGTTGTATTATGCTCAGGTTAATCCCTTTCCCCGTGCAGTTTTCGGAGCCACTGAAGTTGAACAGATTGGGCAAATTGTAACCCGCCTGGCAAATAGTGATCTGCACTGGGAGCGCAAGAAAACTACCAACGTGGGTTTTGAAGCGTCTTTACTGAACAGCCTTTTTACAATTTCAGCCGATTACTTTATCGCTAAAACCGAAGATGTATTGGTTGCCTTACCCATTAGTGCCACAACCGGCAATGCTGGCGGAAATCCTGCGGTGAATGCGGCTTCACTTGAAAATAAAGGATTTGAATTAGCGCTTACTTTCCGTCCACAGTCTACCGGTAACTTTAACTGGGATGCTACATTGAACTTTACCACCATTCATAATAAAGTAATAGCGTTTGGTAATCCTACCACTAAATACACGCAGTTAGGTGATGCCCGTACTGAGCTGGGGCGTTCTATTGGCGAATGGTATGTATTGCAAACTGCCGGCATCTTTCAAAGCCAGGCAGAGATAGATGCACACAAAGGAAAAACAGGACAGGTTCTTCAACCATGGTCTAAGCCTGGGGATATCCGTTACATTGACGTAGACAATGATGGAACACTTGATTTAGATAAGGACCGTTACTATGCCGGTAGCCCCTGGGCTGATTTTGAAACAGGATTGCAATTGAACACTTCTTACAAAAGCTTTAGTCTTAACATGCAGTGGTATGCAGTTGTTGGTAATAAATTGTACAACCGGCCCCGTTATAGTGTGGACCGGATGGATCAGAACACCAACTTCAGAGAGGGCGCTACTTTCTGGACGGCACAAACTCCAAGTACAGAGTGGCCACGTGCAGCCATAGGTGCTGCGGATAAAGGTCGTGATTACAACGTATTGCCGCAAAGCGATCGTTGGCTGGAAAGTGGTACTTACCTGCGCTTACGTAACCTGGAGATTGCTTATAATTTAAGCAAGAATGCCGTAAAACGTTTTGGCTTTAGTAACACACGCATTTTTGTAAATGGTCAAAACCTTCTCACATTTACCAAGTATAAAGGTCTTGACCCTGACATTACCGGTGTAAACATTTTTGAGCGGGGACTTGATAATGGTCAGTATCCTGCCCTGCGTATTTTTTCCGCAGGAATAAACTTTGGTTTCTAAACTGTAAACTTCAATCTATAGCAATGAATACATTAATTAAATATTGTGTTGCCGCAACAGTGGCCCTATCAGCAATGTCATGCAAAAAATCACTTGATTTGGACATTGTAAATCCGAATCGTGTTGATGAATCGAACTTCTGGAAAACAAGCCAGGATGCAGTTGCAGGAATCAATGCGGTATACGGAAACTTTTATCGTAATGGTGCTCCTTACTCCCGCTGGCTGCCTTTTTACATGGATGTAAGGTCAGATGATGGCTACTCTACCAGCGGCTGGAACGAGTTAAGAAGTGTAAGTGGTCTCAATATCACTCAATATAGTTTTGAGGTTAATATTGATACCTGGGCGCATCATTGGAGGGGGGTGTTTCGTGCTAACCAGGTATTGGCGAATGTGCCTGGCATAGCTATGGACGACGCGTTAAAGACCCGCATTTTGGGCGAGGCTAAATTTTTAAGAGCGGTTTATTATTACAACCTTATAAATATCTGGGGAAATATTCCACTGATTCTCGAGCCTTCTCAGCCTGCAGATAAGCCATCACAAGCCACACCGGAACAGGTCTGGGCACAAATTGAAAAAGACCTGACAGAAGCAACACAAACTCTTCCCTTGTCTTACACAGGTGACGATTTAGGCCGGGCCACCAAAGGTGCAGCTTATGGTTTTTTAGGAAGAGCTCATATGCAACAGAAGAAATGGCAACAGGCTGCAGATGCATTTCAATGGTTAGTAAGTGGGCCTGGGGCAGGTATGTATGATTTGGTTCCAAATTTTAGAGATAACTTTCTTCATACAACGGAAAATAATAAAGAATCAGTTTTTGAAGTGCAGTTTAAAATGCGCCCTGAAAATGGTGGTGACGATGGGCCAACTTCCAACGTGGGAACTAGCCGTGCACCATTTTTTGCCCCACCTGGTCATGGCTTCACTGATGCTAATATGCACCGTTGGGTAGTTTGGGAATTTTTAAAAGAAACAAATGCAACGGGAGGCAGAGATCAACGGCTTGCAGTAACGGCTTTATATGATTCAACAGATGAAAGAGGACCTAATTTTACCTTGGTTTATGGGTCAACATTTACGTCTAAAAATTATGACGCAAATATTCGTAACCGTGTCTGGTACCACAAATATCTGGATGATTATTTTCGTATTAATGAATTCGAAGTCTTCAACAGCGGCATCAACTTTCGTGCTTTGCGTTTTGCCGATGTCTTGCTGATGTACGCTGAAGCCTTAAATAATTTGAACAAAACAGCAGAGGCTTATGCCCATGTTGACCGGGTACGCCAAAGAGCAGGAATGGCAAAACTATCAGTCGTACGTCCTGGTATGACACAAGCGCAATTTCAACAACAATTAGAGCATGAGAGAATTACCGAATTAACAGGTGAATCTGTTCGTTGGAACGATCTTGCACGTTGGGGTTATTTCGAGGACGCTACCAAATTGGCTCAATTAAAAGCCCGCGATCCTGAATTTAATAATTTTACTAATTTAAGCAGGGGTAAATATTATCCTATCCCGCAAAGTGAAATTGATATTAATCCAAACCTGAAACAAAATATAGGTTGGTAATATTAAATTATTAAGATGCCGTACAGTCTGTACGGCAACTTCTTTTCTTAAGCATATGATATTAATTAGCCAATGATTTCCATAGATCCTGTAAAAAAAGCTTACATACTTTTTTTCTTCCTTTTAGTCAGCTTTCAATC
Organism: Chitinophagaceae bacterium; assembly: GCA_050998315.1. GTDB lineage: Bacteria > Bacteroidota > Bacteroidia > Chitinophagales > Chitinophagaceae > Ginsengibacter. The sequence goes on along the minus strand of JBPCQG010000277.1, from coordinate 5,820 downwards.
ATGTGAGAAAAAATCTGGGAGTACACCGCCTCCTCCGCCTCCCCCAACCAACACATTTTCAAATCCATTATTATCATCCGGCCCCGATCCATGGGTTATCAAAAAAGATAATTTTTATTATTATACTCATACATTAGGAAACAGGATTGCTATTTGGAAAACCGCTAAAATGTCTGAACTTAAAAATGTAAGTTCTCAAACTGTTTGGAATGCACCTGCAACGGGCATCAATTCAAAAAATGTTTGGGCACCTGAACTCCATTATATCAATGGCAAATGGTATGCATATTACACAGCCGGTTCTTCTGCGGACCTGGGTACTCAAAGAACTTTTGTTTTAGAAAACTCTAATGATGATCCTACAGGCGGAACATGGGTTGATAAAGGGAAAATTTATGATCCTGCTGCAGATTTTTTTGCTATTGATGGCACTGTTTTCACATACAATGCAACTAATTATTTCATTTGGAGCGGACAGGCGTCTGCAACTGATAACATTCAAAGATTATACATAGCCAAAATGCTTAACCCGTGGACGTTGGAAACTGCACGATCACTCGTTTCTTCTCCTCAGTATTCATGGGAAGGCTTTGGTGCGCCTGTAAATGAAGGTCCTGAAATCTTAAAAAATGCCGGGGGTAAAGTATTTTTAATTTACTCTGCCAGTGGATGTTGGACTGATGATTATTCTCTTGGCATGTTAACTTTAACTGGTAGTGATCCGTTGGTTGCTACAAACTGGACTAAAACCGCAACCCCTGTCTTTACGAAAAATGTATCTGGTGGCGCATACGGACCGGGTCACAATACCTTTTTTAAATCTTTAGATGGAACAGAAGATTGGATATTATATCATGCTAATCCATCAGCTGGGTTGGAGTGTAAAGATTTCCGAAGCCCACGAATGCAAAAGCTTTCCTGGAATGGAGATGGCACACCTAGTTTTGGACAACCGGTTGCAATAGGGACTGCAATTACAAAACCTTCAGGTGAATAAACCAATTTCATGCAAAAACGGCTAATCTATTTTTTTTGTTTTCTGTTAGTAAATATCACAGGTTGGGCACAAAGCAATAATACTTTTACAAATCCTCTTTTAATTTCCGGCGCTGATCCATGGAGTATTTATAAGGATGGATTTTATTACTATACACAAACCATGGGAGATAGTATAGTTATCTGGAAAACCAAAGACTTATCGGATCTTAAAACTGCTGAGAGAAAAACGATATTTATCCCCCCGCCAAATACTTATTACTCCAAACAGTTATGGGCTCCGGAAATTCATTTTATTGCTAATAAATGGTATGTATATTTTGCGGCCGATAATGGTAAAAATGAAAATCACAGGCTGTATGTCCTGGAAAATACTTCGCCTGATCCATTGAATGGAGCATGGATTTTTAAAGGCAAAATTTCTGATCGTTCTGATAAATGGGCGATAGATGGATCTGTATTTGAATACCGCGGAAAGTTATATATGATATGGTCTGGATGGTATGGCGATCAAAACGGCAGCCAGGATATCTACATAGCTAAAATGAAAAATCCTTATACCATCAAAAGTAAAAGAGTGCGTATATCAAGTGCAGTTTATGATTGGGAAAAGCATGGGGATTTAAATGATCCAAACAATCCTCCGCACGTTGATGTAAATGAAGGGCCACAAATATTAATGAATAAAAAAAAGATATTCCTTATTTATTCCGCCAGCGGTTGCTGGACTGAACAATATAGTTTAGGAATGCTGACATTTACAGGAAAAAGAAATCTATTGGATTCTACCTATTGGAAAAAAAATATAGAGCCGGTGTTTAAAAATGCTCCTGAAAATACTGTTTATGCACCCGGCCATAATTCATTTTTTAAATCACCTGATGGTAAAGAAGATTGGATTTTGTACCATGCAAATTCAGCGCAAGGGCAGGGCTGCGGAAGAAATAGATCACCACGAGCACAGCGATTTACATGGAATAAAGATGAAACTCCTTTTTTTGGCGAACCCGTAAAAACAGGTACCCCGATAGAAGTGCCATCTAACAATAAACAAAATTAAAATTGAAAAAATGGTTGTAAAAAATTTAAAACTTCAGGCTAAAAACGTGCTGCTGTATTTCTTTTTTCTTTTTTTAATTAGCGGCACAGAGGCTCAGAAAATTAAACAACAAAAGGCGACCACTGTTACTAATGCACCCGGTCAAATCTGGTCTGCAGAAAAAGCACATGCATGGTACAATGAGCACAAATGGATAACGGGTGCCAACTTTTTACCCAGCACTGCTATCAATCAATTGGAGATGTGGCAGGCTGCAACATTTGACAGCGCTACCATTGACAAAGAATTGGGCTGGGCGCAAAATATTGGTTTTAATACAATGCGTGTTTACCTCCATAGCGTAGCATGGAGGCAGGATGCGCAAGGGTTTAAAAACAGGATGAACAGTTATTTAAACATTGCCAATAAACACGGAATAAAAACGCTGTTTGTTTTTTTTGATGATTGTTGGAACTCTATACCAAAGGCCGGAAAACAACCTGAGCCAAAGCCAGGTGTCCACAATTCAGGCTGGGTGCAAGACCCAGGACAACCCCTCTCAAATGATACCACCGTTTTTCCTGAGCTGGAAAAATATGTAACAGATGTTATGGCACGTTTTAAAAGCGACAAACGTATTTTACTTTGGGACCTGTACAATGAGCCGGGCAATTCTGGTAAAAGAGATTCTTCGCTTCCTCTTCTAAAAAAAGTATTTAGCTGGGCAAGAGCAGTAAATCCTGACCAGCCAATTAGTGTTGGATTATGGGCATGGGATTTTGAAAAATTAAATGCATATCAATTACAGAATTCCGATGTAATTACCTATCATAATTATGAAGATCTCCCCTGGCATCAAAGAACAATTGAATTATTGAAAGCTATCGGCAGGCCAATGATATGCACTGAGTATATGGCAAGAATAAGGAACAGCAGGTTTTCCAATATTTTGCCTTTACTGAAGAAGCATAATGTTGGTGCTATCAACTGGGGATTTGTGGCGGGAAAAAGTAACACGATTTATGCGTGGGATACACCAATATCAACAGGCGAGCAACCGATTGAATGGTTTCATGATATATATATTAAAGATGGAACCCCTTACAGGCAGGATGAAGTAAATCTTATTAAGAAATTAAATGGTAAATAATTTTCAACTGATAAATTTATAGACGATGTATAAAATTTCATTTGCTTTTGCAGCCTTTTGTTTGGTATCTGTTACCGCATGCAACAATTCTTCAAATCAGTCTTCTACTACTAGTGATTCAACATCAGTTAATGAAAAAACTAAATCTTCAGTTATGGTTCCTGACAAAACAGATTTCCAGGATAGTATTGATGGTAAAAAAACAGACCTCTATATTTTAAAAAATAAAGCAGGTGTCGCGGCTGCTATAACTAATTACGGAGGCAGATTAGTAAGTCTTCTTGTTCCGGATAAAAATGGAAAACTTACTGATGTTGTTGTAGGTTTAAAAGGCGTACAGGATTATGTAAGTTCTACTGAGCCTTACTTTGGTGCCACCATCGGCAGGGTTGGCAACAGGATTGCAAAAGGCAAATTTACGCTTGATGGTAAACAATATACATTGTTCACTAACAATGGTCCTAACACTTTGCATGGCGGTAAAAAAGGTTTCCAGGCTGTGGTTTGGGATGCTGTACAACCGAATGATTCAACTCTCGAATTAAGATATGTTGCAAAAGATATGGAAGATGGTTATCCCGGCAACCTGAATGTAAAAGTTACTTATTCATTAACAACAGATAATGGTTTTAAATGCGAATATGAAGCTACTACAAATAAAAAAACAGTCGTTAATCTTACAAATCATGCATTCTTTAATTTAAATGGAGAAGGTAGTGGTACAATTAACAATCATATTTTACAAATAAATGCTGATAAATACACGCCTGTAGATTCAACTTTAATACCAACCGGCAAAATAGAACCCGTTACAGGTTCGCCTTTCGATTTTACAAAACCAACTGCTATCGGTGCAAGAGTTAATGACAACAATGAGCAGCTAAAATATGGTAAAGGATATGATCACAATTTTATTTTGAATGCAGGAAGCAATGGAGGAATGAATCATGCTGCGACAGTAGTTGGTGATATATCAGGAATACAAATGGATATAACAACACAAGAGCCTGGTTTGCAGTTTTACGGTGGTAATTTTATGCAAGGCAAAAACACTTTTAAGGGTGGTGCTAAAGATGATCTGCGCACTGCTTTCTGTCTGGAGACACAACATTTTCCTGATTCGCCAAACCAGCCATCATTCCCACCAATTGTATTAGAGCCCGGTAAAACTTATCATACAATATCTGTATTTAAATTTTCAGCTAAACAATAAATTAAAGTAAAAAAAAATAGTGGGTAAAAGGATCTTTCAATTTTTATTTTTTGTTTCTTTTTGTACAAATGTGTTTGCACAGCAATTGGTTTTACCCGGCGATTATCCGGATCCATCTGTTGTAAAATTTGGTGATACCTACTGGGCAAGTGCTACAACGTCAAACTGGTTTCCTGCCTATCCATTAATGAAATCAAAGGATTTAATTAACTGGAAGCAGCAGGGATATGTTTTTAAACAATTGCCAAAGTGGGCAGACTTTTATTTTTGGGCGCCTGAAATTTCTTATGAAAAAGGAAAGGTGTATGTGTATTATGCTGCTCATAAAAAAAATGGAAACTTATGTGTTGGCGTAGCAAGCGCTGATAAGCCTGAAGGACCATACAAAGATCATGGTACGTTAATTTGCCAGGAAGTGGGCTCTATTGATGCTTTCCCCATGAGAGATGAGAATGGAAAACTATACCTTATATGGAAAGAAGATGCAAATAGTGTACAAAAGCCAACGCCTATCTGGGCCATGCAAATGAATGAAGCAAGAACTGCATTAGTTGGTGAAAAGAAAGAACTCTTTAGAAATACTGAAGCATGGGAAGGTAACCTTGTAGAAGGTGTATCCATGATAAAACATGGCGAATATTTTTATGCATTTTATGCTGCGGCTGGTTGTTGCGGTGCAGGCTGCAGTTATACAGTAGGCGTAGCAAGGTCAAAAAAACTATTAGGTCCATGGGAAAAGTATAAAGAGCCTGTTGCAACAAATACAGACGAATGGATTTGCCCGGGACATGGAACACCGGTTGAAAAAGATGGGAAGCATTATTTTATGTATCATGCCTATGATAAGCAATCAAATATATTTACAGGGAGACAAGGCTTATTGATAGAATATAAATTTACTCCTGACGGATGGATTGAATTTGTAAGAGACTCTCATCCTAAAAATGCAGTTCCTGTTAAAAATAATTTTGATGATTTTAATGGAAAGGCGTTAGCAGATAAATGGCAGTGGAGTGTTTTTCAGAAAATGAATTACAAAATAAAAAACGGCAATCTTGAATTGTATTCTTATCCTGGTGGATTTTATATTGGTCAGAAGATTGAAGCTGCAAATTATGATGCTACTTCAGTAGTGGACAATCAGCGGTCAACGGCTTCCGCTGGTATTGGCATTATAGGAGATGATAAAAATTATGTTGCAACATTTTATAAAAAGGGTAAAATAAAATGTGTACGGTTTAAAGAAGGAAAAGAACAAACGATTATTGAATTACCGGTAATGCCAAAAAAGGAAATATTCCTTAAAGTAAAAGTTTCCAATTCTAAAAATATTGATTTCTCCTATAGCTTGAACGGGGCAAAATTTATTACTTTAAATAAGGAGCCTATTGATGCAGCATACCTGCCACCGTGGGATAGGGC
>JBPCQG010000070.1:0-14035 GCA_050998315.1 Chitinophagaceae bacterium | reverse complement strand
CTACCTGCTGTTGCGGCTGATATTTTTGAAGTAAGTAAGCAAGTTCAAAAAAAGTATGAACAGTATCACCATTAATGGTTTTTAAGGTATCTGCTATTTTTAAGCCTGCCTTTTCTGCGCCATAGCCTCTTATTACCGCATTTACATATAATCCGTTAGTTCGGGTTCCCACGTTATCTACATCCACTCCTAAAAAAGTAGTAGGCTCCTTTTTCTGTTTGTACTCTTTGTTTTCTTTAATTTTCTGAGCACACAAAAATTGAACAACGCTAATAAAAGTAATCAAAAGACAATATTTTTTTTTCATAATAATTTTTTTATTCTGTTCTTAAACTTTTTACAGGGTTTGATGTGGCAGCTTTAACCGCCTGCAAACTGATAGTGAAAAATGCTATACATGCTGCAATGATTGCGGCTATAATAAATATCCACCATGGAATGTTGATGCGGTATGCAAAATCCTGCAGCCAGTTATTCATAGCATACCATGCCAGAGGGAATGCGATAACAGCAGCGATAATTACGAGCTTTAAAAAATCTTTTGATAACAGTCCTACAATATTTCCAACACTTGCACCCAACACTTTTCTTATGCCTATTTCTTTAAAACGTTGTGTAATTGCAAATGCTGATAGCCCGAATAACCCAAGGCATGCAATGAAAATGGCAATGAAGGAAAACACTGTAAATATGCTCCCCTGCTTATGTTCAGACTCATACAACTTCTGATAATTTTCATCAAGGAAGGCATAAGAGTAGGGAGTTTCAGGTAAATATTTTTTCCAGGTAGATTCAATATGAGCTAATGCAGCAGGGATATTATTGCCTGCAATTTTTATTGAAATGGTTGCATAAGATGATGGTCTTCTTGGTATAAAAAATACTAAAGGCAGTATTCTTTGATGCATTGATTCAAAATTAAAATCTTTAAATACCCCAATTAATTCACCTTTTCTGCCGCCATATCTAAATTGTTTTCCAATGGCTTCTTCATTTGATTTTAGAAGCAAAACCTTTGCTGCAGCCTCGTTTATAATAAATGATCCCGAATCTGTACTAAAATCTTTTGAGAAATTTCTACCCGCAACCATTTTTATTCCATAAGTAGATAAAAACTCTGGCTCAGCAACTACGTACTTAATATCTGCTTTTGCAGGCTCTAAAGAATCTCCTCTGTTTATTTCTGATCCCATAGCATCCAGCAGCCTGCCCGTTGGTATTCTTGAAGACCTGCCGGCATCTTTAACGTAGGAATTTGAAAGTAATTCAGTTTTAAAAGATTGATAAGTTTCATTGAGACCTGTTACGTAATTAAGGGTAACAATATGTTCCCTGTTAAAACCTAAATCTTTGTTTTGCATATATCGCAACTGACGAAAAACAATAGCAGTACTTATAATAAGAATTATTGAAATGGCAAATTGCATAACTACCAAAACTTTCCTAAACGAAATGCTTTTGCCACCAACTTGTACTATTCCTTTTAAAACTTTTATTGGCTGAAAAGAAGAAAGAAACATAGCAGGATAAATCCCTGATGCGATACCAATTATAAATGGCACGAGTAAAAGTGTTATGATTATCTGCCATTTTAATAATGAATTTATATTCAGGTGAAGCCCTGAAATATTATTTAACCACGGCAAGGTGAGCCATGTTAATAAAAACGCCAACACGGTTGCTAACAAACAAATTAAAACTGATTCACTTAAAAATTGGGTGACGAGTTCTGATTTTCCGGCACCCGCAACTTTTCTTACTCCAATTTCTTTTGCCCTTAACACAGATCGGGCTGTAGAAAGGTTCATATAATTGATGCATGCAATTAATAAAATAAAAAGTGCTATCGCAGAAAAAATATACACTCTCTTTATGTTGCCATTTTCTTCTGCCTCATCATCATTATGAGCATTCAGATGTATATCAGTTAATTTTCTTAATGATAGAGTTGTCCAGTCAGACGTTTTAAATTTTGACGCACCTTCCTCAGAATAATTCCTGTTTAAAAAAGCAGGCAGTTGCGCTTCAAGTTTTTTTGGATCATAACTATCAGGCAGCAGGAGATATGTAAAAAATGAATTATTATCCCAGTTTGTTTGTAACTGCCTTGCGCCATACACGGCACTATCCTTCAGGGTATTAAAAGAAATCATGATCTCAGGATGGACATGTGAATTAGCCGGTAAGGGCTTAAAAATACCTGTGACTTTGCAATCAAATTGATTATTTATTTTGACTACCTTATTGATCGGATCATTGCTGCCAAAGTATTTTTTTGCCCCTTCTTCGGTAAGCATCACACAGAAAGGATCGCTAAGCGCTTTTGAAGGATTGCCCTTTACAACGTCAACATCAAAAACATTAAACAAATTTTCATCGGCAAAATAAACATTCCTTTCATTGAACATTTTTTCTTCATACTTGAATGGCGTGATACCACTAGGGAGCAGTCTTGTTATATTCTTTATTTCTTTAAAATCATTTTGAAGTAGTGGGCCGATTGGGGGTGCTACGGCTGCCAATTTAAGGTTAAGTATTTTTGTTTCAGGATTTATGAAAGTTCTTTCAACCCTATAAATAGAATTTGCATTTTTATTGTATTCATCATAACTCGTTTCATGAAGGATGTATGCAGAAATGAGCAAACAACAGGTAATGCCAACTGTTAATCCGAAAAGATTAATAAAGGAGATGAATTTATATTTCATCAGATTCCTTATAGCGATCTTTAAATAATTACGAATCATAAAAAAAGCCCCCTGTCCCCCTAAGGGGGAACATAATTTTAAAATCGTTTATAATATTGTTTCATATTAAATGTTTGATGATAATCATTTATTAACCTCTGTAAAAAGATCTTAATCTCATTAATCATTAATCTCATAAATCATGGCTTACACCAAAATATTTTCTGTAACTGTTTGTCCATCCAGCATACGAATTATCCTATGGCTGTAACGGGCATCGTGCTCACTATGCGTAACCATTATTATAGTTGTGCCCTGTTCATTAAGATCAGTAAGTAATTGCATTACCTCGTTACCATTGGAAGAATCAAGATTACCTGTAGGCTCATCCGCAAGAATTAATTTAGGATTGTTTACTACAGCTCTTGCAACAGCCACACGCTGTTGCTGACCACCAGAAAGCTGCTGTGGGTAATGATTTCGGCGATGCATTATCTGCATTTTATCCAGCACAGCTTCAACTTTCTTTTTCCTTTCAGGAGATTTTACACCAAGATAAATAAGTGGGAGCTCTACATTTTCAAATACTGTGAGCTCGTCAATGAGGTTAAAGCTTTGAAATACAAAACCAATATTTTTTTTGCGCAGGTCGGCTCTTTTACGCTCATTAAAATGTGCCACCTCGGTTCCATTAAATTTAAAGCTGCCGCTATCAGGATCATCTAATAGCCCCACAATATTTAATAGGGTTGATTTTCCACAACCTGATGGTCCCATCACAGCAACAAATTCTCCATCATTCACATCGAATGACAATTTATTTAATGCAATAGTTTCCACATCTTCAGTGCGGTAGATTTTTTCGAGATCAGAAATTTTAATCATCTGTTTTGATTTATTAGTGAGATTTTATGTTTTAAATTTTTTTAAAAAACCCATCATATTGTAAAAAGCTGCTGTTATCTACCTCTAAAATGAAGTCATGTGGTTGAGATGCCGGGTTATTATTAATAGGGTAAAAGAGTTGTTTACAAATTATTTTTTCACTTTTAATGAATAAAGAAATCAGGCAAAAGCAAGTAATGGCAATTATCTTTTTCATATCAATAGTTTTTATTTTATTCTTTTTTAAGTACCAGCTCCTGCATGTTTCCATAATTTTCATAGCTGGATGTAACCACTTTATCACCGGTTTTTAAACCACCCAACACTTCATAATAATCAGGATTTTGGCGTCCTAACTGTATATCAACTTTGTAAGCTGTTTTTCCATTCTCGGTAACCTTGTATATCCAGTTGCCTCCAGTTTGTTGAAAGAATCCTCCTTTGGGAACAAGCACAGCCTGGGTTTCATCACTCAATGCTAGTCGAATTTGTAATGTTTGTCCCCTACGAATACCATTAGGAACGGAATCCACAAACTGCATATCTACCTGGAATCTCCCGTTTGTTACCTGGGTATAAACCTTTTTAATTATCAGTTTATAATCTTTCCCCGATAAGGTAACTTCACCTTTTAATTCAGGAAAAATTCTCGAGATATAATGTTCATCGATATCCACCCTCACTTTAAATCCGCTTAGTACATCAATTTGTCCTAATCTTTCTCCTTTATTTTTTGACTGTCCTATTTCAGCATCAAGAGATGTGAGCTGACCATCAATCGGCGCTCTTACAATAAGATCACCTACTTTTCTCCTCATTACCTGCAACGCATTTTGTGTTCTTGCGATAGTTTGCTGTGCTTGGCTGGCTTCCTGTTTTGTAGAAAATGAATCCTTATTTAATATTTGCTTTGCCAGTTTATTTTTTACGAGCTGATAGTTATAATTGTTTTCTGCCTGTTTAAATTCCTGTGATCCAATTGCATTTTGCTCATACAATCGTTTGTCAAGCTTGTAAATTCGCTCTGCTTCTTTTAATGCATTATCAACATCTGTATACTGATTTAATTTACCAATCGTATTTTGCTGAGCCGCATTGCTGGAAATCCTCATTTGCGTTAACAGGTTAAAAACTGAAGTTTCCTGGTTAATTAAACTCAATTCCAGATCTGTATTTGCAAGTCTTAATATGGGTTGATCTTTTTTAAGAACTGCTCCATCATCAACATATTTTTCCTCTACCCTGCCGCCTTCTATCGCATCAAGATAAATGGTGGTTACAGGAAGTACAATACCATTAACTGGTATAAATTCCTGAAAAGATCCTTTTTTAACTTCGCTCACAGTTATCCTTTCAACATCCACATTTAAACGGCTCTTGCCCGAAGTGAAATAGTAGCTCAGACCAATTAGAGCAAGTACTGCTACAACGGCTGCTATAGTTAGTATCCGTTTCTTACTCCATTTCTTTTTTTTAATAACTCTATCCACAGGTATATATATTTTTATTTTTTAGAAAAAGGCACCCGGCTTTTCAACTTAGCATTAAATTACCGGATGACTTTTATCACACTAATGAGAGATTACATCTGTTATGGCAACAATATGCCAGAATATTTATAGGCTGATTTACAAACCCTTATAAAAAAACTTTCTACGAAAGTGTTCGTTTCTAATACATCAACTGTACGTTTTTGATACAGTTGTTTGCATACAAGCATCATAAAAAATTAATTGCCACACTTTTATATTTATGGTATACTTGTAGGATAGAGACAAGAATCATATAAATCCCAGTTTAGAATTATGCAGCTAAAAAATGCTTCAATATTGGTTATTGATGATGACACCGATATTTTGACAGCCGTTCGATTATTATTGAAAACAGAAGTGAAAGAGGTACTTACTGAAAAAAATCCTGAAAATATACGTTCGCTGTTATCGAAACAATCATTTGATATGATTTTACTTGATATGAATTTCAACAGTTCGATAAATACAGGAAATGAAGGCTTATTCTGGCTTAATAAAATAAGAGAGTTCAAATCGAACGCAGCAGTTGTAATGATAACCGCTTATGGCGATATTGATCTTGCAGTACGTTCGCTGAAAGAAGGAGCAGCAGATTTTATTGTAAAGCCATGGCATAATGAAAAACTTCTTGCTTCATTAAAAGATGCATTGAATAACCAGGGGCCTAATAAATTAAAATTAAAAAATCCATTGGGAGATGAATCAATTCTGAATAAAGAATTATTAGGCAACTCCGAAGTGATGCAGGAAATATTTTACAAGATCGAAAAAATTGCTCCCACCGATGCCAACATATTAATCCTCGGAGAAAACGGTACAGGAAAAGATCTTATTGCGAAAGCCATTTATCAACAATCATTACGGGCTGATAAAGCATACGTAAAAGTAGATGCAGGTGCGCTAACCGAAACCCTGTTTGAAAGTGAATTATTTGGATATAAAAAAGGAGCTTTTACTGATGCAAGAGAAGACCGTATGGGGAGGTTTGAATCAGCAAATGGAGGCACACTTTTTTTAGATGAAATAGGGAATATTTCAATTCAACAACAAGCGAGACTTTTGAGTGTTTTACAAAACCGGCAGGTAATGCGTCTGGGAGATAATCAACCTATCCCCATTGACATTCGCCTGATATGCGCTACCAACCTGCCTTTAAGCGAACTGGCAAATGAGTACAGGTTTAGAAAGGATCTTATATATAGAATTAATACCGTAGAAATTGTTGTGCCTCCTTTGCGCACAAGAGGTGATGATATTATTATGCTGGCTGCTAATTTTAGTAACTTATATAGCAACAAATATTTAAAACCGGGATTGCAGTTTGATAAAAGTGCAAAAGAAAAATTAATGCATTATCATTATCCCGGCAATGTTAGGGAATTGCAATATTCTATAGAAAGAGCAGTGATAATGGCTGATGATGATGTATTACAGGCAAAAGATATTATTTTTTCGCCTATAGAAGCATCAAAGACACTTGAAGCCCAGCCCACGGAATTAAAATTAAGCTCTATTGAAAAAAACACAATTCTTAAAGTGATAGAAAAGCATAGTGGAAATATTTCAAAAGCTGCGAAAGAACTTGGGCTAACACGGACCGCTTTATACAGGAGGCTAAACAAGTACGATATTTAAGCCCCCTGTCCCCGAAGGGGGAACTTAGGCGGAGAGTTATCATGTTTAAAATAAATGCTTCTTTATTATGAAAGCTAATGATGAGTAACCATGTTGTTAGGTGGGTTTTATCATAGATTATAGTGTAACATTATTACTAACAACTTAAAATCTAAATTCGCCTTAGGGGACAGGGGTATGAAATTTAAAAATCTTGAATGGAGAATAGTTTTGCGTGTGTTACTGATATTTGTAACATTAAGCGGCGCTGCTTTTTTATTAGTTAAGGGATGGTTCATTTACCTTGTATTTGTAGCACCTATAATTATTTACCAGGTAATTGAATTTTATAGGTTTCATAAAAAAGCATACGAAGAACTCAACCAGTTTGTAGAGTCAGTGCATTACCGGGATTTCTCCAGGAACTTTGATGTAAAGCATGCACCTGCTGATTTACAGCCATTACGCAAAGGCTTTAACGAGATAAATTCAACATTTAAAATAATAAGTAAAGAAAAAGAAACGCAATATCAATACCTGCAAAAAATCCTTGAGCTGGTAGATACAGGAATACTATCTTATAAAATTACCACGGGAGAAGTGGTCTGGATGAATGAATCACTAAAAAGAATGTTGCAATTGCCTTATCTAAAAACAATTTCTTCATTAAGCAGGCGTGATAACGAATTGCATAAAAATATTCTTGAATTAAAACCGGGTGAAACTAAAATTGCAACAGCACATTTAGAAAAATCTTCTTTTAAAATATTACTGTCTGCTACCGCTTTTCAAACTGATGGCGAAAAATATAAACTCATTGCATTTCAAAATATAGATGAAGCATTGGATGAAACAGAATCAAAAGCCTGGCAAAAATTGCTGAGTGTAATGACACATGAGATAATGAATTCCATTGCACCCATCTCCTCACTTGCTGATACTTTAAAAAGCCGGCTGTTGCAATCAATGCCTTCATTAAATAATGAAAGTGGCAGCGTTGATGATCTTGAGCTGGGTATTGATACAATTAAACGAAGAAGTGAAGGGCTTTTAAAATTTGCTGAAACTTACAGGAATTTAAATAAGATCACAAAGCCAAATCTTAAAAAAATATATGTCAGAGATCTATTTGAAAGTATAAACCAGTTAATGCAGCCTACGCTTGATCAAAAGAATATTGACCTTCAAATAGTTTTAAAGGATACAGGCATTATGCTTGAAGCTGATACAAATCTTATTGAACAGGTATTGATAAATTTAGTCGTTAATAGTATTGAGGCAGTAAAAGATAAGCAAGGTGCTAAAATTGTTATGTCATCTTACAGGGATTCTAACAATAAAATGGTTATTACTATTGCGGATAACGGGACCGGAATGCCTGCTGAAATTATTGACAAAATATTTATTCCTTTCTTTAGTACAAAAAAGAGTGGAAGTGGCATTGGATTAAGCCTAAGTAAACAAATAATGATGCTTCACCGGGGCAACATTCAAATTCATTCAGTTGAAGGTGCCGGTACCTCTTTTTCTCTTCATTTTTAGCCTACTTTCTTTCTATAAAGGATTTAATTCTACTCAGGTGTTAGATTCCTTTAACATTTTTTAACATTAAATTCTATATAACCCTTATCCCTATTAGCTTTTACACTTTTGTCGTTCATCATTCATAAGAGCCTTTTAAAACGCTATTATGCCATTCAATGTACTATGTATTGTATAGTACATAGTAAAGCCTGTATATTTGCGGTATCAATTTTAAAACTCTTAAAAACAAAAAAAATGAAAGTTCAATTAATTAAAACAGAAAGTAGTTTATGGGTAAGTTTTAAACGTACTATGTATGCCTTAATGGTAATTGCCGTGGCAATTGCAATCCCTTTACTTAGCTATTTGGAGTTAACTTATAATGCCAATACTAATAGCCAGAAGGAGAACAATATAAAAGTTGAAAAAACTGCAAGTACTACCGAAAAGGAAAACACGGTTAAGTTATAGAAGTTAATACAAAATATGAGAGGTTTGATTTTTTACTTTCTCATATAGCTCATCTATATTAAATGGTTTGCCGATAAAATCATTAGCACCGGATTCAGAAAAAACTTCCTTCATAGTTTTATTGGCAGAGAAAATAATTACAGGGATATGTTTTGTTTTATCATCTTCCTTTATTTGTTTACAAATTTCTCTGCCATCCATCCCGGAGAGATAAACATCCATAAAAATAAGATCAGGATTAAAGATTCTATTTTTGAAAAAGTTTCTTGGCCCTTGGTGGTAGTTTCTACCTCGTAGTCTTGCAGGTTTAATGCAATTTCCATTGAATCCAGAATACTCTGGTCATCATCAACAACTAATATTTTATGCATATACTTATTTTATGTGGATGGCGTTCTAGGCAAAGTAAAGCAAAAGGTTGAACCCTGATCTTCAATACTATCAAACTTCAAAGCCCCGGTATGTTTTTTTATTATCTGGGACGAAATATACAAGCCAAGCCCAAGCCCGGGGAAAGTATTGTGTTTATTTTTACCATGTACCCTATGAAAACGGTTAAATATTTTTGATTGTTCATCCTGCGGTATTCCAATACCAAAATCTTTTACACAAAGCTTTACATTTTGGTTGTCCGCAGTTGATTCCACAATAACTTCTGATGAGGCCGGAGAATATTTTATTGCATTTGTAATAAGGTTTGTTATTACCTGTCCGATACGATTTTCATCTCCCATTATAATTCCGGCAGGTAATAAATGTAGTTTTATACAATGTGTTTGCGTTGTTCTTTGCACTTCTTCTGTAATCACTTCCACCAATTTATTAAAGTCAAATTCTTCAAAATCAAATATCATTTCTCCTTTGTCCACTTTTGTTATATCAAGCAGATCAACTATTAAATGATTTAGTTTATCTATCTGGTTATTCATTTTAGAAAGAAGATCTGCTGCTTTAAAATTTTCTTCTTTTTCAAAAGTCATTTGTAAAACCTGCGTAAAAGCCTTTAAACTAGTAACAGGAGTTTTTAATTCATGACTTGCCATACTTAAAAATTCATCTTTGATCCGATCAAGTTCTATCCGGCGTTCGATATCTTTTTTGGCCTCCTCGTATAACCGGCTATTCTCCAACGTAAGCGCTATGCGGTTGGAAAAATCTTTTGCAAAATTCAAATCAGCTTCATCATATCTATTAAAAGAGTTGCTTGATAAAAAGCTAATCACTCCCATTATTTCGCCCTTTGTAATCATCGGAGCCACCATTGCTGATTTTAGGGTAAGGTTTTTTAATATTTCCAACTCTGCAGCATTTTTTGCCGATGCCTCAATCATTTCATCTGTTATATCCGAAAACAATACGGCTTCTTTAGCTTTTAGAATATATCCCATAGAGCCATAAGTCTCATCTTTTAAATCAACAGGGTTTTGTTCTCTGTATTTTTTTGCCCAGATAATTTTGTCGGGATCAGCATGTGCTAACTTTGCCAATTCAAATTTATCACCCTTCAAAATATCTATAGTAAACCAATCAGCATATTCGGGTACAATAAACTTTACAATTTGATCCAATGCCTTTTGTGTGTCAAGCATTGTAAGTTCTTCACTTGCTTTATTTAAGAAACGAAGTAGCTTCTCTATTTTTTTACGACTGGTTATATCACGGGTAAAACAACGTGTGTGTACAAATTTATCCTGCTGCCAGTATACATTGGAGTTAATTAAAACCTCTCTGATTGAGCCATCTTTACAGCGTAATCTTGCCTCGTGATTATTTAATTGCTCATGGTTCATTAATTTAGAAAAGATATCCTGTATTACCGGGGCATCGGCATGAAACTCAGTTATGTTACGCCCAATGTACTCATCAGCGGTGTAACCAAGCAAGTTAAGCTCTGCTTTATTTGCGTAAACTATTGTTCCATTTTCATCTACCAAATGGATACCAACAGAGGCATTATCTAAAAAATCTTCTAATTGTTCGTGCCCTGAAGTTAGCTCAACGTCTTGCAAAAGATTTTTCATTTGTATATTAAGTTACATTGAAAAATTGTAACAATTAGGATTTATTATTATTTGGATATTATGAGAGGGAAACAATTTCATTAAAGAATAAGGGGATCAGGGATATTTATTTACTACACCGGAGAGGTATATACAAATTCGTGAATTCTTAAATTTATTCCAAAACCAAATCTTCACCTTCCCTATGCGCATGTGAAAACTGTAGCATCTGTAAAAGTTTCAGTAATTTTTTCTGATGCGGTGCTGCTTTTTCATGAGCAATTTTTACAAAATCTTTTTTAGATGTCAGGTCATTTGACAGCAATTCTGCAAATGGCTTTAACATGTAGCTTAATATGTGCATGGATGGTAAAATTTATTACAGTTATGCCATAGAAGTATGAATTGGAAATTAATATCACTGTGTTTGTAATACTTATATATAGATCATTTTTGAGAGAAATGTATGGTTCCGCTTGTTCTTATTTTTACCGGTATTCCTCCGTTATTTAATTTGCCTTTTATCTCATCATCTTCTACCTTACCGCTAAAATTATTAAGTGTCCCGGCCTTAATTCTTGAAGCAGACAAATCAAGATCAAGACCTTTATCTTTTGGTATTTGAAGATCAATGCTACCACCTGAATTGTGTAAGGTAATATATTTCCCCAATTGAGAAACTTCCACATCTATACTTCCCCCACTGGTTGAAGCTTCAAGGCTGCAGTAAAGATCAGTCATTAGAATACTTCCACCTGAAGTTTTTGCCACTAGGTCGCCAGTAACATTATTACCCTTTACATTTCCCCCACTTGTTACAGCTTTGATATCGCCTTTTAGAGATTTTAATACAACATTACCGCCGGAAGTTGATAGCCGCATAGTTCCATTACTATTCTCAGCCTCAATATTGCCACCACTGGTAGAAAGATCAATATCATCTTTTAAATTTATTAAAGTGATATTGCCGCCGGAAGTTCTTCCCTTTATTTTACCGGATATATTATCAAGTTTTAGATTACCACCACTTGTTTTAAATTCTTCATTACCAGAAAGATTTGTAAGAGAAATATTGCCGCCACTGGTTGAAAGATCGGTTGAAACATTTTGAGTAACATAGGCTTTAAAAGAAACATTCAATGCCTTTTTCCAATCCCAGCTTTCGCGTTTAGACTTTGCGATAGCAACAAGCTTATTGTCGCTTACTGAAATATTAAGATCATAATCCTCATCCAGTCTTTTTTGTATTTCCTCCTTTGTCATAGAATTCATTTTTGAATTGTTGGGCTGCACATACACTTCAAGTCTTGCCTCAGAAGCGTTTACAGAACTCACACTTATATTACCACCCGAGGTTTGCATTTTTATATTTCGAATAGATTCCTTTGACAAGGATTTGGTCATAAATGGTTCTTTGTCCTGGCTCCATTGTGCATTCAATATTAAAGTGCTGCAGGCAAATACTAAAAGAAGAAGGTATTTATTCATGATTGTATTTTTTAAATGTTTAAAATTATTTAATCTTTTTTTATTCTGTTCTCAAGCTCTTTACCGGATTAGCTATCGCTGCTTTAATAGCTTTAAAACTCACTGTGATCAAAGCTATCAGGAGCACTGCAATACCAGCAGCAACAAATACCTGCCAATTGATATTAATCCTGTAAACAAAATCTTCCAGCCATTTATTCATTGCCCACCAGGCG
This sequence comes from Chitinophagaceae bacterium, assembly GCA_050998315.1. Lineage (GTDB taxonomy): Bacteria > Bacteroidota > Bacteroidia > Chitinophagales > Chitinophagaceae > Ginsengibacter. The sequence goes on along the minus strand of JBPCQG010000070.1, from coordinate 1,619 downwards.
AGAGGAAATGCGATCAGCGCAGCAATAAATACCAACTTTAAAAAATCTTTTGAGAGTAACCGAACAACGCCTTGCACCGAAGCTCCCAATACCTTCCTGATACCAATTTCTTTTGTTCTTCTCTCAGCAGTGTAGGTTGCTAATCCAAACAAACCAAGGCAGGCAACAAAGATTGAAAGCATAGTGAAGAGTCCAAATACAGAACCCACGCGTTTGTCAGATTTATATAATGCATTAAACTCTTCATCTAAAAAACTATAATCAAAAGGGGTGGCAGGTGCAAATGATTTCCATTTAGTTTCTAATTTACTAATAACATTATTTGTTTCTCCGGGTTCTATTCTTGCCATAATATATGAAGAGCCTATATCATAGGTTTTTGAAGATGAATGAAACAATGCAAAGGGAATAATAGCGTTATGCAGCGACTGAACATTAAAATCTTTCACCACTCCAATCACTTTAAATTTTTGGTTGTTTCCCCCAGGGTATTCTAAATATTGCCCCAACGGTTCCTTCCATCCAACCTGCTTCACAGTTTCCTCATTTACAATAACAGAAGTTGAATCAGAAAAATCTTTTGAGAAATTTCTTCCCTTTAATAATTGTAATTGGAGAGCAGGAACAAAATCATAGTCAACTATATAAGACGTAAGAGAAATATCTTTTGCAATGTCCTCATTATTATTGGGGACAGGCACATATCCATCTGTAAATAAATATTTAGTGGGAACACTTGTTGTGATACTTGTACTTTTTATACCCGGCATATTTAAAACCTGTTGCCTGAACGTTTCTTCACCGCTTCCCAAGCGATTACTATTGGCAATCACTATCATATTATCCTTATTTAATCCAAGATTTTTATTACGTGTAAATTGCAATTGCTGAAACATAATAATGGTGCAAATAATAAGGCCAGTTGAAATGGTAAATTGAAATATCACTAACCCATTTCTCAGGAAAATATTTCCCAAATTTGTTTTTAAAAGCTTTCCTTTCAAAACCTCTACCGGCTTAAAAGATGTGAGGTAAAAAGATGGATAACTGCCCGCAAGTAAAGCTGTTATTATTACCAGCACCAGCAGGTAAAATAAATTATTGTTTGAAAATAAGAGATTAAACGAAAGGTCTTTTCCTGAAAGCTGGTTGAAAGGTTTTACCAATACCAATACTAATAACAATGCAATAATTGCGGCAATAACCGTATAGATAAATGCTTCAGTAAAAAATTGTTTTATCAATTGTGCTTTTACTGAACCAAGCACTTTACGAATGCCAACTTCCTTTGCTCTTTTTGCAGATTGAGCGGTTGACAGATTCATAAAGTTTACACATGCAAGTATGATGATAAAAAATGCAATTACAGAAAAGATGTAAACGTATTTTATATCACGTACGGTGGTTAAGTTTGAACCAATACCTGCTGAGTGCAGGTGAATAGCAGTTAAAGGCTGCAGGCGAAGTATGTATTTACCACCTTTCTTTTCAAGTTCATCAAGCGGTTGACCAATGCGTATAAATGCATTGGCGGCCTGCGTTTTCACAATTGCCGGAAATTTTGATTCCAGGTTTAGGATAGCAGTTGCATCATTCGGAACATTGTCACAAAGCTCTAT
>JBPCQG010000207.1:0-2974 GCA_050998315.1 Chitinophagaceae bacterium | reverse complement strand
TTTTTATAAGAAAATTTGCCTGCTAAATATGCGATCATGTGAGTAAAAAAAATCAAAGGCGAAAATATGTATTTATTTTTGCGAAAAAGGGTAATGCCTATCTTTAAATATTAATTAGCATCTATGGAAAATAAACCTGGCTCATTTAAGCAATCAAAGAGAACCGTTTCTAAAAATGAAAAAAAATTACCTGCCTTTCTAAAAAAAATGTATGGAGTTGCAAAAACTAATGAACAAAGAGAATACAGAGAAGTGTACCGTGAATACATTTTTCAAAAATATTCACGATAAGATTTTACTAAAGCAAAATACCTGTATATACACCAAAACAATTCTTAAATTAATATCTAGCGAATCATGAGCCAAAAAATTACAGCAGCTATTACTGCAGTTGGAGCATATCTACCTGAATACCGGCTAACTAACGCCGAACTGGAAACAATGGTTGATACAAACGATGAATGGATAAAGACAAGAACTGGTGTTGAGGAAAGAAGAATTTTAAAAGGGGAAGGCAAAGGTGTGTCTGATATGGGAGCCCCTGCAGTTTTAGAACTCTGTAAAAAAAGAGGTATTGATCCGGGGGAAATTGATGTTATTATTTGCTGCACCGTTACTGCCGATATGCTGTTTCCTGCTTCCGCAAATATTATTGCTAATTTGATAGGTGCAGTTAATGCTTTTGGATTTGACCTTGGCGCTGCATGTTCGGGCTTCTTATTCGGCGTAACAACCGGAGCTGCTTTTATTGAAAGCGGGCGATACAAAAAAGTTGTTGTAATAGGTACAGATAAAATGAGTGCAATTGTAGATTACAGCGACCGTACCACCTGTGTACTTTTTGGCGATGCGGCTGCCGCCATTTTATTGGAACCCAACTCTGAAGGGTATGGAATTTTAGATAGCTTATTAAAAACCGATGGAAGCGGGGAGCCTTACCTGCACATGAAAGCGGGAGGTTCACGAAAGCCTGCAAGCATTGAAACTGTTATGGCTAAAGAACATTATATCTACCAGGAAGGTCCGCAGGTTTTTAAATTTGCTGTAAAGGGAATGGCAGATATTTCTTATGAGCTTTTACAACGAAATAAATTAACAGGAGATGATATTTCATGGCTGGTTCCTCACCAGGCAAATAAAAGAATTATTGATGCCACGGCTAATCGTATGGGTTTATCTATGGATAAAGTAATGATAAATATTCATCGCTATGGTAACACAACTTCAGCAACCATCCCTCTTTGTTTATGGGATTGGGAAAAGCAATTGAAGAAAGGTGATAATATTGTACTCGCAGCCTTTGGTGGTGGTTTTACCTGGGGAGCAACGCTGGTGAAGTGGGCGTATGATACCAATTAAAATTTAAAATTCCAGTTTCCAAACCTGCTTAAATGGATCTCGCCCCAGCACAGTTCCTCTGCCTCCTGCAACATAAATCGTATTGTTTACCGAAATAACAGTTGCATCGAATATTTTTTGATTTAATACACCCGTTGACCAAGTATCGGTTGTTGTATTATAAATCTCAAAACGGGTGCCTTCAAGAGGATGATTAATTTCATATCCTGTAAAAAATACTATATTATCTCCTTTTATCACAGCACTATTCCCTAATCTTGGAATCACACAGTTTGAAGATGACACACCGGTAGTTAAATCTCTTATTTCAACTTTGTCTGATGTATCAGAAGAATTAAACCCTCCTGACCAATATATTTTATTAGCCGCTGCAATGCCAGCTATACTACTTTTCGCTTCCAGCAAATCAGAAGTGGACCATGTATTGGTGGAGGCATCAAATATATCAATCCTTGACGAAGCAGTTCCATTATAGCCACCGGCAAAATATATTTTATTACCAACCACAGTTGCTGTATGGTCCATTCTCCCTTCGCTTAAGGAAGCAGTGGACCAGCTGTTGGTAGCGTTGTCATAAATATCAACTACGGTGCTTCCTTGAAGGTTATATTCCCATGAGCCCCCTCCGGCAAAAAAAACTTTATTACCTAATGTTGTAGCCGTGAGATATTCCCTGGCCTTGCTCAATTCAGCAGTAGACCAGGTATTGGTAGATCCATCATAGATATCTACCCTTGATGTTACTTCCCCGTTATCATTATCACCACCACCGGCAAAAAGTATTTTGGTGCCAACAGATACTACAGCCATACCCTGCCGCTCCGGTTTACTTAGATCAATGGTTGATTTAATATTGGACTGTTACGGTGTTTGTTCCTGCCGGTTCAACAGGAAAACTGGCAACAGCATTCACGGTAGCTTTCTTGCTAACTCCTATTAAGGTTAGAACGGCACTATTATTTGAGCCTGCCGGAACAGGAGACAGACTAGAATATGCGCCAAAAACATTGATTTGACTAGTGCCCAAGTTGTCTTCGATTCGGCAATCTTTAAGTACGGCTACAACTGTATTGCTAATGACTGTACCGGGAACACCCCTGGTATTCCCCACCTTACCTACATTTCCACCATTTATGAATACACCCCCTACAATATAGTTATTCAGTGCAATATTGTTAGTCAGCGGGGCAGGTAAACCGCCATTGTTACGGATAGACGTTCCGTCTGCTTCAAAATTGATCGAATTCCCGGTCACCCTTGCAGCACCTCCCACTGTATTAAGGCCTGAGGTTAATACAAGACCCAATCCGTTGTCTTCGAGTCTGTCGGAAATTGAGCGACCAATGATTCTGTTGTTTCCTCCTGAAGAGGAATTAAACAGATTCAGTCCTTGCATGTTACCGTGTATGTAATTTTCTCTCAGTTTTACCTTGATGAGCGCACCACTTACTCCCTGGCTGTTCTGTATTTGCACACCCGACCCGAATAGCGGTTGTGTGTTTTCCAGAATTTCATTGTTTTCTATTTCTGCTTCCAACACTCTGCCATCTGATGCACCATCCCGGTTGATGATATTGAGGCCATTGCTGCTGTTTTTGATGATTGTATGCGCAAT
>JBPCQG010000204.1:0-3522 GCA_050998315.1 Chitinophagaceae bacterium | reverse complement strand
TACCATGGTATCAGATACTATCAGTGTTTGGTATAATGGCAGGCTGCTGAATACAGATGTTCATCATGCGGCAGGAAAATCAGAAGCCTTACTTATTGAAGGGGACAAATATTACCGGGTAAATGCGGAAGGAAAAAAAGTGTTGTTAATGGAAGCTATTAAGCAGAAAGATTGAACCCATTCATTGGCTGTTGTTTGCAGCCGCTGCTAAAAGATACATGTAGGTTAGCAGATACATGGGCGCTACTTAACTTTATTGTAAGTTCGCAACTTCCATTTTTCGTTGTATCATGCTTAAGAATTTTTCTTCTTTTATCAAAAACAGGCCTGCCTTTGCAGTAGGTTTTCTGTTCGCTACCTCCAGTCTTTTATTTGGCATTTGGGTGGCTTCCATACCCGGCATAAAATCGAGGCTTGGTTTTACAGATGGCAGTCTTGGCTTGTCTTTACTGCTTTCGCCATTGGGCGCTATTACAGGCATGTTACTATCAACAAGAGTATTTAGTAAAATACCGGTGGGCAGGTGGATGTTTACCGGCTATATTATTTTGTGCTGCATCATGATGCTCCAGGTCAATTCAGTAAACCGGTTAATGTTCTGGACATGTTTGTATTGTTTTGGTACTATTAGTTTTTTAAATGGAGTATCAGCCAACGCCACGGTAAACCTGATGGAGAAAAAATACAACAGGCTGCTGATGAGTACCTGCCATGGTATGTATAGCCTTGGAGGTGCGGTAAGTGCAGGTATTGCCGCTTTATTATTTGCAGTGCACATTCCTTCCGGCTGGCAAATTGTGATGGTAGCATTTGTTATTGTTATGGTTATTCTTTCCAATAAAAATTATCTATTGGCTAACCGGGATGTCATCCATTCCAGGTCTGCATTTAAATTTCCCTCCTTAACCATATTGGGCATCTCCTTTATTTGCATGGTTAGTTTTATGGCAGAAGGTTGCGTAGCCGACTGGAGTGCTATTTATTTTAAAGAAATATTATCTGCGCCTAAGGCATTGATAAGCCTGGGATATGCCGGGTTTTCCATAGCAATGACGGTAGGAAGATTTAATGGCGATATGCTTATCAGAAAACTGGGTAGCAAAAATGTGGTTGTTTCAGGAAGCCTGCTGGCGGCGGCCGGGTTTTTAGTAGTGGTAACAGCAAATGTGGTAATAGTTGCTATTGTGGGATATATTATGGTTGGTTTAGGTTGCTGTTGTAGTGTGCCTGTTTTATTCAGGGCATCTGCCAATATTCCCGGAGTAAGTACTGTAGAAGGATATGCGATGGTAACTACCGGGGGACTGATTGGCTTTCTTGCGGGGCCCTCTGTTATTGGCTTCATCTCCGAAAAAGCCGATCTTTCAAAAGGTTTGTCGCTATTAATTTTAATGGGTTTATTGGCAGCCTGGGTTGCATGGCGTAATCCATTTATATTGAACAAAGAATCTGCCGCAACTGTTTCCCTGCCTTATGATGAGCAAATTTATTGAAGGCAGATTCCCACTGCATCATTTAAGCCTCGGCATTGTAATTAAATTATGCTTAAACGTTTTTAATAATATTTTACTGGTAAAATTAATTCCTAAACCAAAAAGGTGATGACCTTTTCGATCATCACCTTTCATACTTTCAAATTGCCTGCTTAGTTAATGCTTATTTCCTGCTTCACAGTTTCCTTGCCCGGTATTATGGGTAAGCTTACCTGCAGCACACCATCCACATATTTTGCAGAGATGTTGGCGGCATCAATAGATCCGTCCATGGTGAACGTCCTTTCAAATCCGCCACGGCTGTATTCACGCCGGGTCCATTCAAACTTTGGAAAACCTTCCGGTGGCGTGTAGGACACCCTGAGTTCATTCCCCTTTACATCAAGATGAAAATTTTCTTTGATGCGTCCGGGAGCAAATACCAGCATTTCATAACTGCTGTCTGTTTTGTAAATGTTTACAGCAGCTCTTTGCATGGAGCGGTTGAACAGGTGCTGGTTCCTGTTTCCGTAATTGCCTTTTGCGGCACACGACTGATTGTAGTACATGTTTTTTGTTTTAAATGAATAATAGTATTACCATTATTATAGACGGATGAGAAGGGAGAATATTTTAAATGATTACATAAAAAATTAAAATAGACAACAACTCCCAAATTTTTTATGTAATTATCCATGTGGTAATGAGTTTTTGCATGAGTATGCATAACTTATGAAATAATAAAGCCCTTCCAAAAACGGAAGGGCTTTTTTTCATAGGGTTGTATTTACTATCGCCTTACTTTCAAAAATCCTACACTACGGGAATTTCCATTAAGGATATTGCCGCGACTATCAACCCATAGTTTTGTTCCTGCTACATCAGTTATTATAAACGGATAATCGCTGTTATTAGTTGCTACCATTTTACCAATATTGTATAGCCGGCTATTTATTTGCCTCACAATATTAAACTGTGTGGTGAGGTAAAACGTAGATTGCTGATCGGCTGCAAAAGTAATATCAGCCACTATGTACCTGGAGCTCATCTCATCATTTCTTTCATTGCCTGTTTTTACAGGATAATTAAGATCATCGTTGTTTTCGTTTTGTACACGTCTTGTCTGCATGGTAGTTTGTTCATCATTCCCTACGCCACCTGGTGTCCGCAATGCATTGTTTTGTTTTAATACAGGAGTTGTTTTAGCAAGATCTTTTCCACTCTGTTGTATGTTAGCCCTGTTCCATCCATCGGCAATGGCAGTTAATCTTTTTGTCTGCTCTGGATGTGTAAGACTTGTTTTATAATTGGCTGCAATCTTCATGGCTGCCTGCGCCTCGGCGAGTGTTGCTCCCATTCGTCGCAAAACAAAACCCGAGAACTCATCGGCTTCCAGTTCTTTCTGAGGCTGGCTTCCGACATTTTCCAGTGTATGCCCGTTAAGGTGATGACCGATCTCATGCGCCAATATGCTTACTGAAGCCCACCTGTTACCTGCTGCTGCATTGAGGCGGCTTATAAAATCAGGATTGTATAGTATATACCGCTTGCTTTGATATACCACCGCTGCTGCATTATCAATGCTGGCAGCCATAACTTCAAAATTTTGTTTTAATCCTATCACTTCAATGATATCTGCGATCATTGTTTTTGTTTCTGACACTGATGTAAAACTCGCCGGTGTTGTTGTCCACGAAGTAATTTGTGAAGAGCAAATATCTTTTGAGGTTTGGGCAAAACAATTATTTACCAGCGCTGCCAGTACAATAACTATCATACGAAGTTTCATGTTTAAAAATTTATACAGCTAATTTCGTACATTGAAAAGGTGAAAACATCATGCGTTGTAGGTATTAACTTTTTGTAGCATTATGTTTAACGTAATGTTTACAATGAGAGAAAAGAAAAAAATATGTCTTAAGATTTTCTTTCCGAAATTTTTTTATAGCCACATTGCAATCGGAATTTTTCCATAATTTATTTCTCTGGATTAACAAAAACTTATCACTTAATAATTAATCATTTTAAAAAAAAATTCTGCTTATAAAAC
>JBPCQG010000192.1:0-39663 GCA_050998315.1 Chitinophagaceae bacterium | reverse complement strand
GTAGCGATAAATGCATGAATAGTGGTTATTAAAGGAATATTTTTTGGAGTGGCCATCCTTGCTAATATAGTTGGCCAAAACAAATGCGAATGAACAATATCTACATTGTTCTCTTTGATTATTTTTCTTAAGCTGTTCCTTGCCAATGGCAAGTGGATGATAGAAGTGAGACCAAGGCAATAATATTTATCTGATCTCAGTTTATCTTTAAAATGGTTGTGAGGAAACAGGGTTACTACAATATTATTATAATCAGTAAGCTCTTTAACAATGGTTACCAACATTGTTTCTGCGCCGCCCCTGCCAAGATTATAAATAATATGAAGTATAGTTTTTTTATTCAAAGGATATATAAAATTATGTTTGGTTTAAATAATTTCTTTTAACACGACCAGCCCAGGATTTTAGTTTATACAGAGGCACCAATAAAAATGTTGGCATAGGGTTGCTTGAGCTGTTAAATTCCGGTGGGTAATACAATTTTTTTAATTCTGCGATTGTTGGAAGTAAAACAGGCAGTGATACTTTATTATCGTTGTTTATGATTTTTAAAAAATTAAGCCATCGCTTGTTACATATCTCTTCTGAATATTCTTCAACAATTTTTTTTCTTGCTGCTTCAGAAAGTCTCTGCCAAAGGTTGTAATCTGATTTTAATTTTTTTATGGTATTTACAAAGTCGTCGTTTCTGTCATTAACTAAAAAACCTGTTTCATTTTGGGTAATTAACTCCGTCATTCCACTTCTGATGTTTGAACATACCGGAACTAAACCACATGCCATTGCTTCCATCAAGGCAATGGGTAAACCTTCATAATCTGAAAGCAAAACAAATATATGGTTCTGCATCAGATGAGCTTGCACTACTGTTGTTTCCAGGATGCCCTCATAGTGTACTGGCAATCCTTTGCCATTTGCTTTTAGAATATTCAAAACATTGGGCAGATCTTTTCCGCTGCCATATAAAACACATTCAGTACCAGGAATTTCTTTTGCAACACGGCAAAAGGCTTTGGTTACATCTGAAATCCTTTTTTGTGTTTCCATCATCCTGCCCATATAAACCAGTTTTAATGTATCGTTTGTTTTTAACACACTAATTTTTTCCGGAATAGGAGCACCATATGGGATACATTCAACTTTTACATTAACAGGGTGTTGATTCATGATCATTACAGTAAGTAGTTTTGAAACTCCGATTATAGCGGAAACTTTATAAGCCTCATCACCTAAAGCAAATACATTTATAAGTTTATTGTGCAAATCATTATCGTTGTGCAGAATGCAAATTGTAGGTATGCCCTTTTGCCTTACCCACTTTGCTGCATAACATGCTACGGGAAAATAATTTGGAATAAAAATATCAGGAGGATATCTATTAATATCATCCAAAATCTCAATGATCTTTTCTTCATTAAACAGCTCCCAATAAATGATTTTACAGGTATAGCCCAATTTTGTAAAGTATTGGTATGTGGGCAGATTTTTTGTGTGTGCCGCAAAGAAAATGATCCTTGTTTCCATACCATTATTACGCAGATAAGGAAGTAAGCGCTTCATCCAGGATGTAGGACCATCAATATTGCCGGGAGCATCGTATGCGCAGATTGTTATTTTCAGTTTATGCCGTTTTAATTTTTTGAATATAATTTTTTACAAAAAACAAGGTTAAAATAAATGTGATGCAATAGCTCAAAAATATGCCTGTTGCAGTACCTGTTGCCCCCATCCGGTTAGTGAAAAAATAAATTGATGGAACACTTATTACAATACTGAGCAATGAAAGCTGCAGCATTTTCCTTTTTTCTTTATAGAATAGCAAAAACGTATGAAAGAATGAAGTGATGGTCCATATAAAATACCCCAGGGCTATTAAATAAAAATAGCTTACCGCACTATAATACCTGCTATTAATTAAAAATTTATATACAAAAGGAATTACCGCTATCACCAAAAAAGTAACTACAGCCATAACTTTTACATAGTTAAAAAAATTCTTTTTAATTATTTTATAGTCCGGATTTGCCTGTGAAAGTGCTTCATAAACTGCTGGTCCCAAATAATTTAAGTAGGCTGTAGAAAGCATGCTTATTACACTGGCAAAAATGCACGCTACACCATAAATTCCTACAATTTCATTGCTTTTAAAATGAGCAAGAAAAAATTTATCTGACGTATTCATGGCAAAAATACTCATCTGCATAACTACAATTGGAATTGCATATACAAGCTCAGATTTTATATAATGTTTATATATTTTGCCGGATAAGTATCCCTTTTTATAGAAATAATAAAATGCATAAATACTTAATAAGCCATAAGAAACTCCAATGCCGGTTATACGCCCCTTCCAATGCATAGCAAAAAATACTACCAGCACAACAGATAGCCCAAACTCCCAAGCTATTTTTGCAATACCTGCAAGTGCAAACTTTTTAAGCTCACCATTAATTCTAATTAATAAAATCAGCTGCTCATTTATGTAAATTAAAAAAGTGAAAAGGGGAATTAGAATCGCAAAAATGTAAGGAAAGCCATAATTTATTTTAAAGTACTCTCTAAATAAACCAAAACCAATAAAAGATATCAGCAATATTAATATTGGAGGTATAAGATTGGTTGTAAAAAAATTTTTAAACTCATCTTTTTTAAGTTTATAATAATCTGTACTGGTGGACTGAAGAATGCCGAAGGATAAAAAAGGAGTTAGAAAAACAATTGAACCTGCAAATAAATTCAACAATCCATTTTCAGCAGGCTCAATAAATTTTGGATTGGTATAAATAAACAACAGCAAAAAAGAAACGCCTTTACTTAAAAACACAATTGATGTATAAACACCAACTGATTTTAGCACAGGATTTTTTTTAACTGAGCTTTTTAAAAAAGCGGTAAATGCCATCACTAATTTTAATGTTGAGAATAGTTACTACCATGTGTTTCAAATTGATGCTTATATTTTAATTCCTTTAACCGTTGACGCTTTCCCATTATCATACATTATTTCTCCCCCCCAAACTTCCTTCATATTATATTTCCTGAACCAGTTAACAACAGTGCTTATTTTTTGAGGCTGATCATATTCAGGTGAAAACATATCAAACGTATCAAGTACGCACATTTCTCTCAATTGTTTATAAGGTAAATTTTTAGGCAGGGTACCATCAATATCGCAAAGGGGTAAAAATCTGTTTAGTTTACTCAATTTTATTTTTGAGAAAAACTTTGATGTCTTTACCAGCCAATCAATATTTTTATCTATTTTCTGAAATAATTTTTCATTTCCCATTTTTTTAGTTAACCCCCGTAACAAATATTTTGCCTGCAGTTTAGTCCACCATCCTTTAATAGGGTAAAAATCAACAATTACTTCACTACCCGGTTTAGCCATATCAATTAGTTCCTTTACCGATCTTTCTACATTTGGTGTATGCTGTAGAACTCCCAAACAAATTACTTTATCAAACTGCGCCGGTGCAAAGGGTAGTTCATATATACTTGCCTGGAACAATTTTAACCTGTTATTTGCGCCATTGTTTTTGTAATTAGCTTCAACGGCGTTGGAATAATCAACACTATACAATTCCGCATCAGTAAAATCTAATATTATTTGTGAAAACCTGCCTGCGCCGGAACCTACTTCAAGAATACATTTCCCAGTCAGATCTTCTTTATCCCATCGGGTTTCAGCGAAAAACCTATTTTTAGAGATCTTAAAATTAGCTGTTTTATCAAGTTGTGTTTCCGCAAACCTATTCCACTGAAACCCAAAACTTTCAGTATAATTATTACCCGCAACAATACGGTAAGCACCATCCACTTTAGGAAATATAATATCCTCATTATTCTTTAATCCATCATCAGATATTGTAAGGGGATCTTGAGTAAAAGGATTTATGATTTCAATACTCATTATGCCATTTTCTTTGAGATAGATAAAAATACTGTATCATTTTGGATGTTTAATTGTTTACGATTGATATAGCCCTGATCACAGACACACCTATATTACGGGCTGCAAAGTAATTTATTGTATAACCAAATAAACAAGCTTATTTTTCTTTACCATTGCATATGCAGGAAATAATAACCGTATATGATTTTGTACTGCTGCCTGTTTACCTTTTTATTTTTTATCTAATTGTAAGAAAAAAGTCAAAAAAATATGAAAAAGAGGGTTTAAAGAAAATTTTCATTACAGCTTTTGTGTTAAGAATGGCAGGATCAATTTTCTATTGCCTGCTATTACAATACTATTATGGATATGGTGATTCATTCGGGTTTTACCAGGGCGGCAATGTTATATCTCATATGATTCAACAAGATATTACTTCTGTTAAGTATTTATTCGCCTCAGGAAAAGAGATTGTTGCCGCGGCAAAAGCGATGGGAGTTGCAGATGAGATTCCTGTTAGCATGCCTGATGATTCAAATGCATTTATAATGAAGCTGTCTGCGGTTCTTTCCTATTTTACATTTAATAAATACATGCTTATTTCAATAAGCTTTGGTTTCTTTTCATTTATTGGTATATGGAAATTGTTCTACGTTTTTTATAATTTAAATCAAAAAAAGAATGTTAAGCTACTTGTTTTTTTTGTGCTGTATTTTCCTTCATTATGGTTTTGGGGCAGTGGCTTATTAAAAGAGCCGGTTTGCGTGGGAGCCCTGGGCATAATCATTTATCTGTTCTATAAAAATTTTATGAAAGAAAAATTTTCAATAACAGATATGATTGTTTTATTATTCCTGCTTTTTATTTTAACCGTAGTAAAAAGTTATATCACAGGTATACTGCTAATAAGCTGTTTAGTTACACTACTTTATAAAGCTATAAGTAAGATTAAAAATGTAGTATTTCGCATCCTTATTGTTAGTTTACTTTTATTTTCTTCAATTGTAACATTAATCACTATAGATGTTTCGCCTTATATAAAATACTTCGTAGATAATTCATTTAACCAAATACAGGTATTTCAAAAATCATATCAGGATATACAGGAAATGGAAGATGTGGGCAGCAAAGCAAATTTTATTGTTTCCGGTATCGATCCTTCATTAGAGAGTATACTTGCAAATAGCCCGGCAGTTATTGGCACTTGTTTGTTTCGGCCATATGTTTGGGAATCAAAAAAGATCATAATATTTTTCGCTTCTCTGGAATCATTGTTAACATTGCTTTTAACCGTATACGTGCTTTTTAAAACCATGATCTACGGGTTTTTTAAATATACTTTCGGCAACCCTTTTATGCTGTTTTGCTTTACTTTTTCTATTTTATTTGCACTGGTTATTGGCTACACTACTTTTAATTTTGGTACTATGATACGGTATAAAATAATTTTTTTACCCTTTTATTTTTTTTTGATGATAGAAGTTTACAGAAGGTATCAAATAGAACAGCAAAAAATAGTTACTTAACTGAATTTCTATAAACCTCCACAGTTTCCTGTGCAGTTTTTTTCCATGAGAATTTTTTTAGTTGTTCGTTTCCTTCTTCAATTAATTTTTTTGATAGTAGCGGATCATTGTAAAATTCAATGATTGCTTTTGCAATATCACGGGGGTTATATGGATCAAAATAAATTGCAGCCTGTCCTGCCACTTCAGTTAGAGAAGTTGTATTGGAACACAATACAGGTGTTTGAAAATAAAACGCCTCCAGTATCGGCAGGCCAAATCCTTCGGATAACGATGGTAAAATATAGCAATCTGCGTTTGTAAAATATTCTTCTACGGATGAACCTGGTAAGTAACCGGTAAAAAAAACCCGTTCTCCATTTTTATTTATTTTATTAAATATTTTAAGATCATTTTTTTTAATATTTTTTCCGCTACCGCTAATGGCAAGTTTTTTATCAGATGGAATGTGATCCAGTGTTAATAAAAAAGCTTCCAATAATCCTGCAATATTTTTGTGAATTCTAAGTGTACCGAGATAAAAAATGAAATTCCCTTTCGTTGCTTTAATATATTCTGGTAATACATTTTTATATGGGTCGGTCGGTATTACATGCTCCCAGCCTTCGTAAATAACCTTTATTTTTTCACTATATTTTTCGTCAAGATTGTACCATTTTATTAATTCATTTTTTGTAGACTTTGAAATAGCGATTATTGCGCAAGTTTTTTTTAAACTATTGCCTATAACCTTATTCATATAGGCAGTTGCAAGGTTAAAAGTATATTTAGGATTGTCAAAAAATCTTTTGAAAGTAATATCGTGAATTGTAATAATTCCTTTATTTAAAATAAATGGGTAGTTATTGGATGTTATATGTACAACATCGAATCTTTTCCTATATTTTAAAAAAAAACAAAACATATCCCAGTCTCGTTTTGGGCCTATTGGTGCTATGTGTTTTTCAAGCACTTGAAAATTTCCGGAGGTTATTATGGAAGTAAGATCATCCCTCTGTAGCCCTTTGTTTATAAGAATTGTATATTCAAATTCCCCGAAACTTTCGGGTGGTAAATATTTAATAAGATTGACAATATAATTTGATAATCCATCAACTAAAGAAGTAACCGGTGTTGCATCGATCAATACCTTTTTTTTCATGTTGCATTATAAAATTTACAGCGGCAATTTTAAAATAATTAAAAGTTGCTGGTAAATTGAGACAGGTTAATTTCAGGCAATGACGGGTTGTTTGCAAAATCTAATCCGGCAATTGGGTAATCTGCTTTGTCAAATTCTTTTACTTTAAGAAACGTGTTAGACACAAATGTAAGTTCGAGCACAGTTGGAATTTGTTTACCGGTATATTCGAATGTTCCACCCCAATTATTGCCGTGAACATGAACCAAAGAAAGTTTATTACTAATAGATTCTATTATATTTTTTAGATCAGCCAATTTTTCTTTCACATTATGAAACTCTATAGCCAGTTGAACTACATTGTTTAATGCTTCAACAAATTCCTTTGTTTTAAATATTTCATATTCTCCGCCATCAATATCTATTTTTAAAAAAATTTTTTTATCCTGATCTCCAAACCGGGTCACATGGTTTGGGAAAGAATTATATTTTGCTTCTTTTCTAATTCCTAAGCCTTCACTGTAAAATTTAATTTTATATCCCAGTGCTTTATGTAAATATATGTAGGGTTTCCAAAGTACAGTTGCTATAAAATACTTTAATAAGTAATAATTTCCTTTCCCCTGAATATAGATATGTTTAGAGAAGTTAGATACATCTATGGTCGGATCAAATATGCGGCACACTTTTTTTATCTTTTTTAAAAGTGCTTTTTCGAAGGATATATCCCAGCCTACACCATACGAATAAATTATATCAACATTTTTTAAGGTGCTTTCCTCTATAACATAACCGCCATCTTTAAGTTTTCCTGCCCGGATTTTACTTTTAACATGATAGGGCTTTAAAAAATCTAAGGTCATTTTTTATTATTTTTTGCTGCACCATCTAAAAGTAAGGAATACTGCTGTCGCTCATGCTCATTTAGTTTTACCGGATCCATCATTTCCATAGCACTTTCACGAGCTGAATTTCCCATGGAACGGCTGTACAGGGAATCTGTCAGAAATCTATTCACTGACTCAGCCATTTTTTTCCAGTCAGTGTAAGGAACCAATTCACCTGTTACACCAGGTTTAATTAGTTCACTTTGCCAATCAATATCGTACGCAACAATTGGCCTGGCACCAAGAGCAGCCTCTAAAAGCGCTCGTCCTGTGTGTGGGGATAAAATAACGGCAGATAAGGGAATGATTTGCGCAAGCCATTCCTGATCCATATTTCCGCAGAATACCACCTCATCCCTTACTCCTAATTGCTGTGATAATTTTACAAGAGAGTCTTTGCTTTGACCATCTCCAGCCAAAAGGAGCTTTACGTTATGCCCATGAGTTCTTACTTCTGCCAATACCCTTATTAGGTCTTCAGGATGTTTTACACTTTCAAGGCGACCTATATAAAGAAGAAATTTATTAGATTCCAATCCTAAATTTTGCAACAAAGGGATACCATCTCTTCGTTGTGAAGGCTGAATAAAATGATGTTTGTTAATAAGGTTGCCATACCTGAATAGTGTTGAAGACCCTAAGCGAGCTCCGTTTTTCAAAGCAAAATTTAAATTATCCTGGTTTGCCCCTGCCACTAAATCTGCATGTGAGAGGATAAATCGCTCAAATATTTTTTCGATTTTCCTGTTAAAAAAAACTCTTGGCATCATTGCCTTGCCTGTGGTTTCGCGAATCTTATCATAATTCCCTCCAATCCTAACTACTAATGGAACTCCACAAAGCCGTGCTAATAACCAACCAAAAATTCCTAAATATAAAGGGTCTCCTACTCTGACTATACTAATCTTTTCTTTGCGGATCAATCTATAAAGAATAATAAAAATATTTATTTGTGCTAATAGAAAATTTAGCGGAGGCAGCCAGCGCAATGAATAAAACCTACCTGTTTTTCCTTCGATGAATGTGTGTGATGGCGCCAGGGTATACCACTGAGGCTTACCATATTTACTTCCCCAGGATCTTGATGTGACCAGCGTAGCAAAGGGGTGCACTGTCCAAGCATGTTTAAAAAAGCCATCTAAATCCCGGCAAGTTATTGAGTCTTCAAGTTTGCGGTTAACAATTGTTTCAAAGGAGTAAGAGGCATCCAAAACCAGAATTTTTGGCACAGCGATTTTTCGCAAAAATAGCGTATCACACAAGAGTATTTAATTTTACTTCATCCATCTCTCATACCACATTTGAAACATAAGTAAAAACCCATAGTTCAGAAAATTGATTGATCATTTATATGATATTATATTTCGTTGGCAACTTTAATTCTGCGCAGTGAGTTTAGCCTGGCAATTATAGGCTTCTCAACAAATTTATAAAATAAGATACTTGTATAGCAAATAATACAAACAATTAGAATTAATGTACCATGTACAAGTATGTTATTTTTTATATGAAGCTTTGATAAAATTTTAAAAGAAGCCACCACAATTGGGAGATGAATAAGATAAAGGGAATAAGAGGCCTCTCCCAGCATTAAGCAAATTGCAAAAACCTTTATTTTATTGGCCAATTCATATTTTACCAATCCGGTAATTAAAAGAAATGCAGGAATGCCAAACAGTAATACACGATTAAAAGTATTTGTTACTAAATAGTAATTTAAATTGTAACATATTGCGCTAATTAAAAAAGTAATACTGCCTGTAATTATTAATGGTATTGCTATTTTATTAGAAATTTTAGGAATTAAAACTGCAGCGAGAACTCCCATAAAAAACTCAACATTCATCGGGTAAGTTATAAAGCTTAGCCAGCTATTACCCGTTTCAAAATTATATCCTGATACCGGCAATAAAATTATTATAACTGCATATAATATAGCGATATAAAAAGACCCTGTTTTTTTAAGAAGAAAAAATGATAATGAAAACAGCAGGTAGAAAAAAATTTCATAGCTCAGCGTCCAGCTTACACCATTTACCATAATATGCCCGGGGAATAACAAATAAGTGGAGAGAATATTTTTAGGATCAAAAGAAAAATGTGTTCTGTAGAACGCTGGCAATAAGATTTGTATTAAAAGAAAAAAAGAAATAATTATCCAGTAGGTCGGGTATATTCTTACAAACCTTCTCCTGATAAAAGAGCTGAAATGATTAGCCTTTCCTATAAATCTATCATTGGTATATGTAATGATGAAA
This sequence comes from Chitinophagaceae bacterium, assembly GCA_050998315.1. GTDB lineage: Bacteria > Bacteroidota > Bacteroidia > Chitinophagales > Chitinophagaceae > Ginsengibacter. The sequence continues at coordinate 29,977 of JBPCQG010000192.1, read as the reverse complement.
CCACTTAGCACAAAGAAAATATCAACACCTGCGCCCCCAAATTTGAAAAAATTAAATAAAAAATCTGAATTAAACATTTCATTGCAGTTCACAGTGGTATGAAGTAACACTACCAACAGTGCTGCAATTCCCCGGAGTAATTGTATTAATTGTAAATTTTTGGGTTGGAAGGACATGTGAAGATTCTTTAATCCATCCATTTTTCGTACCACATCTGGAACATAAGCAAATACCAAAGCTCACTTACCAGGGTATTATTTCCGTCATAAAAAAGCTGCTTCTTTTTTTGAATTATTTTATTATTAAAAAGATCATGCTCACTTAACCTCGCAGGACTAAGGTAATGCTCAAAATATTCTTTAAGTTCTTTTTTAAACCATATAGTAATTGGAACGCCAAAACCCATTTTAGGCCTATCCATAATTGATTTTGGAATATACCTGTGTACAATTTGTTTTAATATATATTTTTTTTCTCCGTTTCTTATCTTGTAATTACCAGGTATCTGTGCCATCCATTCCAAAAGCCGATGATCTAATAAAGGCTCTCTACCTTCCAGACCTATACTCATTGTTGCCCTGTCAACTTTTGTAAGTATATCATCAGGTAAATACGTTATATAATCTATGGCAAGCATGGCATTTATTTCATCATTGCCATCAATAAATTGTTTAAAAACATCAAAATTGGTCGGGATTGTTTTTATCTTTTTTTGTAGTAGTTTTTGCAATTGCTTATTGGTATAATTATTACTTATCCAATATAATATTTCCCCCATATTTTGTGACTGCAATAATTTTGTAAATTTCCCTGCACGTGAACCGAAGCGCTCATTGGCAAATGACAATAAAGTTTCTGCCTGAAAAAGATCCAGTAATTTTCCTGTAGAAATTGTAACAGATTGCGGAATGCCAACCAGCTTTTTCTTAAAATTTATAATTGAAGTGTATTTGTCATAACCGCCAAAAACTTCATCACCCCCATCTGCCGAAAGTGCAACCTTGACGTTTTTCCTTGCTATTCTGCTTACTAATGTGGTAGGTATTGCAGAACTATCCCCAAAAGGCTCATCATAAATATGTGCAAGTGTTGGAATAATTTCTAATGCATCTTTTTGAGTACAATAATATTCTGTGTGATCGGTATCAAGATGTTCCGCCACTCTTTTTGCATGGGGCGCCTCGTTAAATTTCTCCTCGTGAAAACCTATGCTAAAAGTTTTTATTTTTTCTGTTCTGTCTTTTTGTAATAAAGCAGTTACAAGAGAACTATCATAACCGCCACTTAAAAATACACCTACGGGTACATCTGCCACCATGCGGTAATTGCTTGCCGATATTAAAATTTTTTCTGTTTCAGTTATTATTTCTGGTAACGATGTTTTAGTTATTAGTGGCTGTTTATATACTTCTGTTACGCTCCAGTATGTAACATCAGTTAATGTTTTTTTTTGAAGATCAAGTTTACAATAATGCCCTGGCATTATCTTAAATGTATTTTTAAAAATTGTATGCGGTGCTGGAATATATCCAAACTTTAAATATAACCCCAGGGCATCCGTATTTATTTCTTTTTTAAATAAAGGATGTGGATGAAATGATTTTAATTCGGAGCCGAATAAAAAAAGGTTATCCCTATTATAATAATAAAGAGGCTTAACGCCTGCCCTGTCTCTGATTGCAAATAGTAGGCGTAGATTTTTATCATACAAAAGCATTGAAAACATGCCAATAAATTGTTGTATGAAATCCATTCCCCAAAATTTGTAAGCCTGCAATATTACTTCCGTGTCGCTATGGGTTGTAAAACTTGCTCCCATGTTTACCAGCTCAAGCTTTACCTCTTCATAATTATACATCTCTCCATTGTAAGAAATCACTATTGCGTCGTCCTTCGTAAACATAGGCTGATGGCCAGCTGCTGAAACATCTATAATTGATAAGCGTCTATGCCCAAATGCTAAATTGTAGCTGCTTTGTTTTTCAATAAAAGAACCAACATCATCGGGGCCGCCACAAGCCATAGTATCTCTCATGGCTGTATTAATATCCGAAATATTATAATCAATGTGGGAGTTAAAATCAACTATCGCACTTATTCTACACATTTTTAAAATTAACTTTTAAAATCGTATGCATTAATTCATACCATTGCTCACTAATAATATTGATGTTTAATTTATCTCTTATTTTAAATGCTTCAGAACTTAAGGCTGCTATTTTTTCATTATCAGCGATCAAAGATTGTAATTGTCTTTGAAATTCAACTTCATTTCCATTTTCTATCAATAAGCCATTTATATCATGTTCAATAATTTCTGAAGGTCCTGTATCACAATCAAAACTTACGCAGGCGCAGCCATTGGCCATGGCTTCACACAAAGCATTTGGAAAACCTTCTGTTTTTGATGTTAAGGCAAATATTTTTGAACGTTGATAATACTGTTTTATGTTTTTTTGAGTGCCCGGGAATTTTACATTTTCCGAAAGGTTTAATTTTTTAACCTGCTTTTGTAAGGTTTTAGTTTCTGATCCGGAACCCACTATACATAACACCCAATCTTTATAATCTATTTTTGAAAAGATATTTATTAAAAGATTGAATTGTTTTTCAGGTTCAAGGCGCCCTACGGCTAATATTATATTTTCTTTAGATATCCTTAAATTATTATCATAACAATTTTCAGTAAGCGGATTTGGTATAACTTTTTTAATTAGGGGGAGTTGTATTTTAAGTTGCTTAAAAATATCTAACGAGCTATCAGTTTGCACCACTATTGCGTCAGCATTTTTATACAACCTTTTACGAAAAAATCTGAAGCCTATGGGCAGTATGCCAAATACCGGATCAGTTCGTTGAGAGATAATTAATTTTTGCTTTACAACAAAATTCCACAAAAGGCATAATACATTAGGATAGTCCATAAAACTAATAACTACATCTGGCTTAATTTCACTAATATTTTTTATGTATTGTCCTGTTCTTTTTATAATATTTATTAGTGACCCAAAAATGCCTTTTTTTGTTGTTTTAAGAGGAACTATGGTGATATTTTCATTCAGCGTATAAAATGAATCACCCCTATCGAAAGTAATAATTGATACTTCTAATCCTTGATAAGCCCAGTTGTTGGCTAAGGTTACCAATACTCTTTCAGCACCACCTTGATTAAGATTAGGTATAACGAAAACTATTTTTTTCACCTACTAATTTGATTTGAGCATAAATCTATTCTATAAAATAACTTATTACATCATCTTCTTAAGTCAGTTTCTTATCGAGTCTTTCTTTCCAATATAAATTAGGTGAGGAGTATATTTTTTGCCCAAAATCCTTTTTAATTTTTCAAAGCTGTAATGAAGAGCATCCTTCTGTTTGTACCATTGTAAATTAATTGCCTTACAGAAATTAGTAACAAAACCAAACCTTTCAGTTATCTGTCGCAACGAATTATTATTCCAGCTTCTTACATGTTGCATATGATGAAATGTTGATCCGCAATCTGCACAATGCACATAAGTTTTTTCTAGTACTTCTTCATTGGGCGTTGTAATTACAAGAATGCCTCCGGGCTTTAATATTCGATATATTTCAATAAGTGATGCATGTAAATAATTATCTGTAAGATGTTCAATAGTTTCTATAAGAAAGACAAAATCAAAGAAATTATCTTCATAAGCAGAGGGCAGGTTAGTTATAAGAGTACAACCTTTGAAGCCCTTATGATCCTGAAATTTTTTGTCTGTTTGCATGGCTAGACTATCAGTGAAATCACATGCATAAAGTTCAATTGGCGAATATTTATCAAAGAGATGTTCTAGTAAAAATCCTTTGCCAGTTCCATAATCAAGGATTTTGTCTTTTAATTTAAAATGTTTATTTATCAGCTTTAATAGTGCATCTCCTGCCATCTCTGTAAACCATGTTCCATCATAAGCAGAATAATTATTATGAAAATTCCAGAATCTTGAAACTTTTTCATCTGTCCATTCAAGTAAATGAGGCTTGTACTCAAGTTTCATAATTTTATTTTTAACGCTATCAGTTTTAAAATACTTGAGAAATGAAAATGTGTTGAGTTATTTATTTTAACAAAGTGGTTTGCTGCAATAAGTGCTAAATAATAACTGCATGCAATCAAAATAACGTTAACTACCGTTTGCTCTGTGCCAAATATTTTGTAATAAATAAAAATAAGTGGTATGTTATACAGAAGTATTACAGCCAGAGATTTAAGAACATTTGGATAAATAATAAAAGGTGTAAGCCATTTAAATAAAAATATACATGCGATGGTGATATATATAAAATAAGCAAACAGCATAGTAAATATAAAACCATATTCTGCATAGTATCGTGTAGCGATTACTAACAATAAAAGCAGTACAACGTTAAACCATAACTGAAAGTAAAAAGAATGGCTAACTTTTTTTTCCGCAGTCATTATTCTGCTGATAAAAGTATTAACAGTAAGGAATGGTACTAAAAAGATCAGGTATTTTAAAAACAGAACTACTTTTTCGGCAGATTCTTTTGTAAACCCGCCTCTCAGAAATAAAAAATTTACAATTACATCAGTGTATAAATAGGTTATAAAGCAAAATGGCACTATTAAAAAAAGCAATACTCCAATACTATCCTGAAATATTTTGTTTAATTCAGTATGAAGACGCCTGGCTGCAAGTTCATTAAATTTTATACCTGCTACAGAAGAAGTTTGGGCAACAATAAAAATTATAGGAATATTTACTACCTGCATACTATAATTGTATGCTGAATAGACACCTGCAGCAAGGCTGCTTAATAAAATAATTATTCCATAATTAAAAGCAAATGTCGCAAGGTTTCCAAGCTGTACGGATAACAGATTTTTTTTAACTCTTTTCGATAAATCTTTTACAGAAAACCCAAACCGCCAATTTAGTTTTAAATACATAAAAGTCAACAGCAATATAACGTTTAGTATATATCCGGCAACCAAACCTATAAATACTGCGCTTATTCCTGATGATTTGTGAAAAATAGTTAATGCAGTAAGTGCCAAAATATATGCAATACCATTCGCAATTAGTGGTGCAGTAAAATATTTTAAGGTGGTTAATACTGAAGTTAAATAATTGGATAGAATTAAAAACAAAGGCAATGTACTGCTAACAATTAATAAATAGCGATGCTCATTAAGAACGGTGTTTTTAAATGCCGAAACAGTACTGTAAACGGGAACTGAAAACAAGAATAATATTACAAACAATACAACCCCTATTATTAAATACAGATAAGCAAAAGAATTATAAAATAGCATTGCGGCTGCCCGTCCTTGCTTCTGTTCCAGTTGCATTCCTTCAGGAATAATTACAGTTAGGTCCATCCCATTAATTAAAGAAGCTATTAAAGTAATTGTAGAAAAGACATAAAAATAAAGATCAGTTTCAACCGTGATTCCAAAATAATAGGCTATACTCAGCGTAGTTATAAACGAGATACATTTTACAATCACATTTAAAACAGTAGACTTAATTATACCTCTTTTATAGGATTCCGTTTTTAACATTAAAAAATAATAAGTGATTTTGCGTAGAAACTTATTATCCCGCAACCATTTTTAAATACTCACCATAGCCGCTTTTTTTAAAATTTTCTGCCAGTTGTAATAAAGCCTTCTTATCAATATATTGCATGCGGTAAGCAATCTCTTCAGGGCAGCCAATTTTAAAACCCTGTCGCTTTTCTATCACTCTTACAAATTCTGAGGCATCATGTAATGAATCAAAAGTTCCGGTATCAAGCCAGGCAACGCCCCTGTCTAAAACGCCAACTTTTAATTTTTTATTTTCCAGGTAAATCCTGTTTACATCTGTTATCTCATATTCTCCTCTTGCACTTGCGGAAATTTGTTTGGCAATTCTCACCACTTCGTTATCATAAAAATATAAGCCAGGCACGGCATAATTCGACTTTGGAATTTCAGGCTTTTCTTCAATACTTACGGCACAAAAATCTTTATCAAATTCAACAACACCATATCTTTCAGGATCGCTTACCTGGTAAGCAAATATCACTGCACCTTGGGGATTAGCAGATTTTTGAAGCAGTTGTGTTAGTCCGCTTCCATAAAAAATATTATCGCCTAAAACCAAAGCAACTGAATCTTTGCCAATAAAACTTTCACCTATTACAAACGCCTGCGCCAATCCATTAGGAATTTCCTGTACAGCATATTGTATTCTGCAACCCCATTGTGAGCCATCGCCCAAAAGTTTTTTAAACTGGGATTGATCTTCCGGTGTGGTAATTATCAAAATCTCTTGTATGCCTGCAAGCATTAAAGTGCTTAGGGGGTAATAGATCATTGGCTTATCGTAAATAGGCATTAATTGCTTACTAATACCCATTGTAATAGGATACAACCTTGTGCCTGATCCTCCTGCTAAAATTATTCCTTTCATTTTTTAGGTCTATATAGTTTAGGAGTTTAGGATAGTTTAGGATTGATTTTCTGCGATTTACGCAACTGTGCAATTAATAGTGTTTGACGTTCAATCAGATCTCTTCCTTCAATATAAAAATTATCGGATAAAAACACAAGATCATTTGATATTATTAAATCATTCAGTAACTCTATAGTACTGCTATAAGCCATGGTGCTAAAATGAGATTGATCTTTTCCGGATTTTCGGGAAGTGCCCTCTGCTAAATTAGATGCTATGGAAATAGCACGCCGCATTTGCGTAATCAAACCAAATTTTTCTTCCTTCGGGAACTCCTTCGTTGTATGATATATCCAAACAGCTAATCTTCTTGCATGCTGCCAGCATTCTAACTTTTCAAATGAATATATTTTCATGTTTATTATTTTTTAGAGTTATATCTAAACTCTCTAAACTCTCTAAACTCTCTAATCTCTCTAAATTCTATTTCAAATACTGATGAATATAATATTCCTTATACTCACCACTGGTTACATGTTGCAGCCATTCTGTATTATTTAAGTACCAGTCAATTGTTTTTGACAAGCCTTCTTTAAATTGTAAAGAAGGTTTCCAGTCTAATTCATTTTTTAATTTAGTGGCATCAATGGCATACCGCATGTCATGACCAGCCCTGTCTTTTACAAAAGTTACCAGGGTTTCTGATGTGCCTTTTTCTCTTCCCAGTTTTTCATCCATCTGGCGACAAAGCTCTTTAATAATATCAATATTCTTCCATTCGTTGTGCCCGCCAATGTTATATGTTTCCCCGATTTTTCCATTATGAAAAATAACATCAATTGCATTTACATGATCTTCTACAAAAAGCCAGTCTCTTACATTTTCACCTTTGCCGTAAATAGGTAAGGGTTTATTATTTAAAATATTGTTGATGCAAAGAGGGATTAACTTTTCAGGGAAATGAAATGGTCCGTAATTGTTAGAGCAATTTGAAATAATGACAGGCAATTTGTAGGTATGATAAAAAGCTCTGACAAAATGATCTGAAGAAGCTTTGGAAGCAGAGTATGGACTTCGTGGATCATAGGATGTTTCTTCTGTAAAAAATCCTTCTGCACCTAAGGAGCCATAAACTTCATCAGTTGAAATGTGATAGAATAATTTCTTACCAAAATCATCTTTCCAAAATTCTTTAGCTGTTTGCAACAATGTAGTTGTACCTAAAACATTTGTTTTTACAAATGCCAAAGGATCAGAAATGGAACGGTCTACATGGCTTTCTGCAGCACAATGCAAAACCCCTGTAAATTTATATTCTTCAAAAATATTTTTTATAATATCTATATCGGTTATATCTCCTTTTACAAATGTATAATTGGGATTACTTTCTATGTCTTTTAAATTCTCAAGATTGCCGGAGTATGTTAGCTTATCAAGATTTACAATTTTGTATTCGGGATATTTGGTTACAAATAACCTGGTAAGATGAGAACCTATAAATCCTGCTCCTCCTGTTATTAGTATGGTGCGATTCATTGATGCTGTTATAATTTATTTACCCTGTTATTTTTTAAAATATAATTTTCCCCGCTTTCGCCGCAAACAGCTTTTCCTTGTTCATCAAATCTTAATCTTATTCCAAATTCACTTACCCAGCCGGTTTGTTTTGCAGGATTTCCAATTACCAATGCGTACGGCGGAACATCTTTTGTAACCACTGCGCCTGCCCCAATAAAAGAAAACTCGCCAATATTATTGCCACAAACTATGGTGGCATTTGCTCCTATTGAAGCGCCTTTCTTAACAAGTGTTTTTTTATACTCATGCTTACGAACGATTGCGCTGCGTGGGTTAATAACGTTTGTAAAAACCATAGAAGGTCCCAGGAAAACGTCATCTTCACATATTACCCCCTCGTAAAGAGAAACATTATTTTGAACCTTAACATTTTTACCCAGTTTAACACCTGAAGACACAACTACATTTTGACCGATGTTGCAATTATCTCCTATGATGCTATTTGGCATAACGTGGCTGAAGTGCCAGATCTTAACGCCGGAGCCAATTTCACATCCCTCATCTATAACAGCGGTGGAGTGTGCAAAATAATTATCCTTCATATCAATGTCTAAAATTTGCAATATTAAGCAATATCAGGCGGGGAAGTGTTAGAAGGAGTAGTCAATTTCTCATTAATCATATATCCTAAAACCTGCCTACAGGCAGACAGGTCATGCTGAGACAATGTTTACCTTTGCGCCCATGCATTATGCTTCAGTTGAAAATATCAGTAAATCTTTCGGTATAAGAACACTTTTTAAGAATATAACCTTTTATGTAGAGGAAGGTGATAAAATTGCTTTTGTTGCAAGAAATGGTACAGGAAAATCTACCCTGTTAAAAATTATTGCAGGCTTGGATACATCTGATGACGGTACGGTTTGGGTTCATAAAGATGTAAAGGTTATCATGCTTCAGCAGGATACTGCTTTTGATAATAACAAATCAATCTGGGATAATATTTTGCGGATGGATAATCCGATTGTGAAGGTGGTAAAAGAATATGAGATATACCTGGAGGCAGGAGGGCATGATGAAAAAAAGTTACATGATCTTATTGAAAAACTTAGTGAGCTTAATGCCTGGAATTTTGAAAGTGATCTGAAACAAATTTTAGGCAAGCTTAACCTTCATCATTTAAATGAACCGGTGAAAAATTTAAGTGGCGGACAACGAAAAAGAGTTGCCCTGGCTCAATCACTGATAGAATCTCAGTTACATGAGGGAAGATGTTTATTGATACTGGATGAGCCAACAAACCATCTGGATGTAGAAATGATCGAGTGGCTGGAGAACTTTCTTTCTTCCCAAAAAAGCACTTTACTTCTTGTAACGCATGACCGTTATTTTTTAGATACAGTGTGTAATGAGATCATTGAAATGGATGATGAAAAGCTTTATGTATATAAAGGTGACTATGATTATTTCTTAGAACAAAAATCTTTACGGCAGGAAGTGCAGTTAAGTGAATTACAAAAGGATAAAAATATTTTTAGAAAAGAACTGGAATGGATGCGTAAGCAGCCAAAGGCACGTACAACAAAGTCAAAAAGCAGGCAGGATGCATTTGTAGAAATTCAGGACAGAGTAAGTCAACAAAAAGACAATTTGGAAGTTTCATTACAGGTTAAAATGACAAGGCTTGGGGGCAAAGTAGTCGAAATGAAAAAGGTTTATAAGAGTTATGGCGATAAACCTATCATGAAAGCTTTTGATTATACTTTTAAAAGAGGCGAGCGTATTGGTATTATTGGCAAGAACGGAGTTGGGAAATCAACATTTTTAAAAATTGCTTTAGGTACTGAGCCGCCTGATAGCGGAAAAATAAATCATGGGGATACGCTTGTGTTTGGCAATTTTGCACAGGAGGGTTTACAATACAAAGAAGATAAACGGGCGATTGAATATGTAAAAGATTTTGCTGAATTTTTTCCATTGGCTGATGGCAGTAAAATCAGTGCTTCACAGTTCATGGAAAAGTTTGGGTTTAATGCCCAACAGCAGTTCACGCCTCTTAGCAAGTTAAGTGGCGGTGAAAAAAGAAGATTGCATTTGTTGAGCGTTTTGTTTCTCAACCCAAATTTTTTAATTCTTGATGAGCCTACCAACGATCTTGATCTGCAGACATTAAGAACACTGGAAGAATTTTTAAAAGATTTTCCCGGATGCATTTTAATTGTTAGTCATGACCGTTATTTTATGGATCGGGTTGTTGATCATCTTTTTGCATTTGAAGGCGATGGAGTAATAAAAGATTTTCCGGGCAATTATTCGGAGTATCGTGGGTGGAAGGAACGGGAAGAGACAAGTGATAAATTACAAGTGACAAAAGCGAAAGAAAGTGCATTTCCAGTTCCTCCCCCACCTGGGGAGGTTAGGAGGGGGCATTCTTTTAAAGAAAAGCTTGAGTTTGAAAAGTTAGAGCAGGAAATGCCAGCACTTCAAAAAGAAAAAGTTAGTCTTGAAGAAAAAATGAATACCGGTAACATGGGCTTTGATGAATTGCAAAAAGCTGCTGAAAGAATTAGTGAGATAACAAAACTACTGGATGGAAAAGAAATGCGTTGGCTTGAACTGAGTGAAAGAATTTGATCCCCTAAAGAGGTTTCAAAATGATTTTGTAAATTTGAGAAAACCGATATATGCCTGCTAATGACCTAAAAAAAGAGTTACATGCCCTTATAGATAATATGGAGGATGAAGAAGTTTTGTCTATGCTTAAAGAAGAATGTGCGTTTTATTCTACTTCAAAACAAAAAGATATCACTGATGATCTATCGCATAAACAAGTAAAAGAATTAGAAGAACAACTTAATGAAGATCTAATGAAGGATACTATCAGCCTCGATGAATTTAATGAAGCGACAGCGAAATGGCGTACGAAACAGTTCCCAAAGATCGTTTTAAAAAGAAAGTAATTAAAGTTCTTGAGTTTCTTGAAAAGGAATGGTCTCATAAAGTTGCTGAGGAATTTTTAAAAAAGATTGATAAGAAATTAGATTTACTTTCTAAGCAGCCAGCAATTAGGGAGATCTTCTCAAAAATATAAAAATGTTCGTGGCATTTTAATCACTCGCCACAATAAAATATATTATCGCATACAAGGTCATAAAGTCATCATCATAAATCTTTTTGATACCAGAACTGATCCCGAAAAAAATCCGTACTAGCTGTGAAACTTACATGAAAGAATTTAATTACTTTCATCCATCACAACCTGTATATGACCCCGCGTTATTACTCTCTTGATGTATTTAGAGGAGCTACTGTTTGCCTGATGATACTTGTAAACAACCCCGGGTCGTCTTATGTTTACTCTCCGTTAGATCATGCGTCATGGCATGGTATAACTCCAACTGACCTGGTATTTCCTTTCTTTTTATTTGCTATTGGTAATGCATTGGCTTTTGTATTGCCGAGGCTGGAGGCAGCCGGGGATGGAACTTTTTGGAGAAAGGTATTAAAGAGAACATTACTCATCTGGGGAATCGGTATTTTTTTAACCTGGTATCCTTTTATGCAATACAACGGCGATAACCTTGTTGTAAAGGGCTGGACTTGGATAAATGCCAAAGGAGAACTGGTGGGTGTACGTATTGTTGGTGTGCTAGCAAGAATTGCACTCTGCTATTTTTTTGCCTCCGTAATTATTTATTACCTAAAACCAAGAGGTGCCTTTTTGCTGGGTTTAATTCTTTTACTTCTTTACTGGTTTATGATGGTTGCATTTGGAAGTCCACCCGACCCATTTAGCATGACAGGCTATTTTGGGAATGCCGTAGATAAAGCAATACTAACCGAGCCGCACATGTATCATGGTGAGGGGATTGCATTTGACCCCGAAGGCATCATGAGTACCTTACCTGCAATTGTGCAGGTTATCTTCGGATTTTTAGTAGGTGATTTTATTCGTAAAAGAGGACAGCATATTGCAGAAATGGAAAAGCCTGCAGTAAAAGGTTTCGAGCTGTATCAAATGCTCACTGTATTATTCATTGCTGCAGTTGCATTATTGTTTACGGGTTACGCATGGGGTTTGGTTTTCCCCATCAATAAAAAAATATGGACAAGCTCTTACGTGGTGTATACATCCGGACTTGCCATTATTGTGTTGGCTACATTAATTTATGCCGTTGAAATAAAACAAACGCGGGGATGGTGGACAAAATTCTTCAATGTATTTGGGAAGAATGCGCTTTTCATTTTTGCCTTCAGCAGTTTTTTGCCAAAAACTTTATGGATGATTCGTTGGCCATCCGGGGTTGGTGAAAAAGGTATTACCACTTATTCCGATCCATGGCATTGGTTTGCCAAACTGTGTTCAAAACTTCCGGGTCGCCCCGAGAATGGTTCTTTATTATTTTCTATTTGTGTTATTCTTTTATTCTGGGCAATTTGTTACTGGATGGATAAGAAAAAAATTTATGTGAAGGTGTAAGAAATGAATAACGTTATTATACAGAATGCATCGATTGCGGATGCTCCATGCATTTCAAAAGTATTGCTCGATTCTTTTATTCAATTCAAATCTTTCTACACTCCCGAAGCATTTGCAGCCACCACCGTTTCTGCTGATGAAGTATTGAAGAGATTAAAGGAGGGTAACGTATGGGTGGCGGTAAAAGATGAACACATAATAGGAACCGTTGCCGTGGTTAAACAAGGCAACGACTTATACATTCGCGGAATGGCTGTATTGCCGGAAGCAAGAGGATTGCAAATTGGCTGGAAATTTTTAGAGCATATTCAGCAGTACGCAGTGGAGAACAATTTCAAGAGCTTGTTGCTAAGCACCACCCCTTATCTTCCATCAGCCATTCATCTCTATAAAAAATTCGGCTTTGAGCAAATCGGTGAAGTGGATAATAGTTTTTATGGAACTTTAATTTTTACAATGAAAAAGTTGCTTTAAAAAGTCTTAACAAACAGTTGAAAACAAAAATAATAATATAGGCTTCTATTAAACATTAACTATTAAATTTATCCAACTAAACTAACCCATTAGTATGATAAATATTGCAGGTGCTTTAACCAACACAATTGATGTTGCTATAACAGGATTTGCTGAAGTTAGAACAGATGTGATCACTGATAATCGCTCCTTGTTTTCTAAAAGATCATTTAAGGTGAATGATGTTATCAGCGATTTTTATTTTGCAAATGTTTTTAATAAGCCTACCCGTTTAACCATTCAGACAGGGGAAGATGAACACATTGAACTTTTACCTGCATACCTGGAATGTATTAATCACAGCTGTGAACCAAATGCTTTTTTTGATACTACTCACAAGAAACTTGTGTGTATCAGGTCAATTAAAAAAAATGAAGAGTTCACATTTTTTTATCCTTCGGCAGAATGGAACATGGACGCTCCTTTTAATTGCTACTGTAAAAGCAAACACTGTGTTGGCTACATTGCAGGTGCAAAATACCTGACAAAAAAACAACAGAGCCGTTACAGATTCACTGATTTTATTCAACAAAAACTTGCTGAGAAAAAAACAATAACTTTTATTGAAAATAAAGATCTGTACAAAGTTTGGGTGTTAGCTCCTTTTTTGGAAACCACAGATACTACCCTGCAATCTTATTACGATTATAGCCAAAGCATTGCTGAGTATAAAAAGGTGTTTGCAGAAATTGATTGCGATTGGGAATGGGTAAACATAACCCGTGAAAACCTTGACACAGAAATAAAAAAAATAAAAAGCCATTGCCTGAAAAATAATATTGTCCTCAACCTTTGTGATGGTGATGAACTTAATGGGATACCGGGAATTTCTGTTATATATGCATTAGAAAAAAATGGTATTACCTATACCGGGGCAGATGCTTATTTCTATGATATTCCTACTTCCAAAATAAATATGAAGAAGGCTTTTGACAGGGCTGAAGTATGCACACCAGGCTGGGCTCTATTAAATGGAACTATTAATAAAAATTTTTTTAAAGAATTGGGCGAAACAGCTTTTGTAAAACCGGCAGTTTCGGCAGGCAGTATGGGCATAAGTATTAAAAATGTAGTAAGCAATTTTCGGGAGTTGGAAAATGTTGTGGCAGATATTAAAAACGGATATCACGGCTGGAAACTGGATAGTGATGGACTAATTGCAGAACAGTTTATAAATGGAAGAGAATTTACCACTTTCCTGGTAGGTTCATCCACAGCTCCTGAGCACATCAAATTCTATCAACCTGCAGAGAGAGTTTTTCATTCATCCCTGCCTGAAAAAGAAAAATTTTTATCCTTTGACAGGCTTTGGGCAACGCACCATGAAGAAAGCGAAATGCCGGACGATGAATTTTTTTATGTGTATGCACCGGTTGAATCCCCGGAATTAATTGAAGCGTTACGATCACTCAGCCTTGTTGCATACCAATCAGTAAAGGGAATGGGATATGCCCGTTTGGATTTTAGAATGGATAAGGATACCCAATGTTTATATGTGTTGGAAGTGAATTCGCAATGCGGCTTAAGCGAAGATGAAGATTATACATCAATAGGAGCTATATTGCGTTTTAGCAATAAAACCTTCACTGATATAATTATTGAAATTTTAGATGACGCATTATTCCGTGAAAAAAACCTCTTGAAATAAAATGAAAATATGTGTTCTTCAGCCAGACTATTCAACAAGTGATGTGGATTATAAAAATTATGACCCGCCGCGAAATCTCTCAAAATTATTACCTGTTGACGAGGTGCATCATGTATTCCTGAATAAGCTAACTACTTACCATCAACTAAAAAAACTGGGTAAGGAAAACTATGATATATATATTAATTTATGTGAAGGATATTTAGATTGGTCAGTGCCATCTATTGATGTAATTCATTGTTTGGAGTTGCTTAATTTACCCTATACCGGTCCTAACGCCACACTATACGATCCTTCAAAACCATTGATGAAATATGTGGCATATTGTGCTAATGTAAAAACTCCCAATTATGTTGAACTGTGTGATGCCAGCGATATCACAGTAAAAATTCAACATCTTTCTTTTCCGCTTTTTGTAAAGCCGGCCAATGCAGGAGATAGTTTGGGTATTGATGAACACTCACTCGTTTGTGATCTTAAGGATCTCGAATCTAAGATCAACTCTTTAGTGGCTGAAGATTATGACGACATTTTAGTAGAGGAATACATAGCAGGAAGAGAATTCACAGTTCTTGTTGGAGCTGCTTCAGCTTCTCATGATAACTGCAAAGCATTTAAACCTGTTGAGTATGTTTTTCCAAACGATAAAAAATTTAAAACCTATGCTTTAAAAACATCTGACCTACATACAGAGTGCAATGTGCCCTGCGAGGATGAACAGCTGGAAGAAAAATTAAAACAGGCTTCTGAAAAGATATTCAATGGGTTCTCAGGTGTAGGATATGCCCGGCTGGATTTCAGGATAGACGAAAAGGGAGAGGTTTATTTCTTAGACATAAATTTTACATGTTCTGTTTTTTACGAAGAAGGTTATGAAGGGTCAGCAGATTATATTCTTAAATACGATCCGATTGGTAAAGCAGGATTTTTGAAAAGCATCATAGCTGAGGGAATGGCAAGACATACAGCAAAACAAAAAAAATATACAGTAAAAGGAAATTCACTGGATGGCTATGGCATTTTTGCTAAAAAGTTTATTAAAAAGGGTGAGGTAATTTTTAATCAGGAAGAAACTATCCAACGCATTGTTACCAAACGTTACGTAGAAAATAACTGGACTACTTACCAGATAAAAGAATTTAAACAATATGCTTACCCGATTTCTGACGAAGTATTTATTCTATGGGATAAAGATCCACAACATTGGGCTCCGCAAAATCATAGTTGCAACCCTAATACACGCTATAATGGTTTGAATTTAATTGCAATTTGCGACATAAAAAATGAAACAGAATTCACTTTGGATTATAAAGATCTGATGGACGACACGATGGACCCATTCACCTGTTCATGCGGAAGTGAAAACTGCCGGAAAATCATTACAGGCACAGCTGGAAATTCAATTTCGAAAAGAGAAAAAAAATCATTGAAAGTAAAAGTATTTAAAGAAGATCATTCTTACTCATAATTACAAAACTGGTTATTACTTATTTCCTCCGCTATAGAAGATATAATTGTTACGAATGATTGGTCGGTCAAATGCGTTCACATTCTTATTTCATTTGTCCCATCGCCAACTTCCACTTTAATAACTTCCGGATCAATCTGAAACTTTTTTTGGTAAGCAACTGTTGCGTTGGATAAAAACTCTACTACACTTTCTTTTTTTATAATATTGATGGTGCAGCCACCAAAGCCGCCACCCATCATTCTTGCACCGATCACATCTTTATCTGCTGATGCTTGTTCAACCAAAAAATCAAGCTCTTTGCAGCTTACTTCATACAGTTTGCTTAAGCCTTCATGGGCTTCATACATTTTCTTTCCAAATTCGATTAAGTTATTTTGTTGCAGTAATATTGCTGCGGCTTGCGTTCTTGTAATTTCTTCTACAACAAATTTGCAACGGTCATAAACTTTCTCTCCCATTTTCTGCTTGAAAGGCACAAGCTCATCAGAAGTTTTAATGTCACGGAAAGATTCAATGCCCTTTTCTTTTTTTAATATTTCCAATCCTTCTTCACACTCTTTTCTTCTCTTGTTATATTCAGAAGATGCCAGCGAGTGATGCACTTTTGTATTGATCAAAACGATTTCATAACCATCTAACTTTAAAGGAAAATATTGATGCTCGATTTTCCTGCAATCCAGTAAAATAACATGATCTTTTTTGCCAAACATATTGGCATATTGATCCATAATGCCGCACATCACTCCGGGGAAATTATGTTCTGCACGCTGACAAAGCAATGCCAACTCTTTCCTATCTAATCCAAAATTAAAAAGTTCATTTATGCCAAAAGCAAGTCCACCCTCTACGGCAGCGGAAGAAGAAATGCCTGCACCATCTGCAATATCTCCTCCAAACACACAGTCAAATCCTTTTACTTCTTTATTTAATAATAAAAATTCGTTCACCACACCGAGTACATAATTTTTCCAGCCTGTCATTTTTTTTATATCCCTGATACCGACAGTAAGTTTTTCATCAAAATCTACTGAATGAAAATTTATAAAATCTGTTTTATTTAACGCGATTGCATAATACATTCCTTTATTAATAGCAGCCGGCATTACAAAGCCATCATTATAGTCTATGTGTTCACCTATGAAATTTATTCTGCCGGGCGAATAATATAAATGCTGCGTAGAAGTAAAATCCTTTTTAAAAATATCATTGATCTTTGTAGCAATTTCATTCATACATCTAAGTTAGTAAAGTGATCTTATAAGAAGTTTTAAATGAGGAGGATTCGCCTGGCGTTAAAGTTTTAAACCCCATGCCATTATTAAAGGCATTTGGGGCTCCGCTTATATTTTCAATCGCAATGCTGTTTCTATGTGAAGGAGTATACAATTGTAAATAAGGATATGATTCATCAGTATGAATTTCTACCTGGATCTTTTTTTTAGTATTTTGTAGTAAGCAAATAGGTTGCCCTTCTGAAAAGTTTAGTGTAAAACAATTATCAAATAACGTATTTCCAATATTTTCCGGTTTATCATATTCTTTATACGGAATTAAATTTCCTGTAGGCATAAGATCATCATTGAATTCTACCATTTCATATGATCTGAACTGTAATTGCAGATCATCAATTTTTGTATCCAGTTTGAAATAGGGATGCCATCCATCCTGTATAGGAATTAGAGCTTCATCTTTATTTATCACTTCAGTAATTACATTCAGCCTATTATTTTTTTCCAATTCATATGTTACAATGCAATCATATTTAAAAGGATACCCCGGATCGCCTGCTCCATATTCATGCATCATTGAAACTTTTGCCCTGTCTTTGTTTGCATGCTGATCAGTAATAGTAAATGACTGATCATACAGCAATCCATGCAAGGCATTGTTTCGATCATAATATTTTTGAATGTGATAATCTTTACCAGCAAATTTGTAATTGCCTTTATTTATCCTACATACAAAAGGGGAAAGTTTGGTGCCTAAAAAACCTTTTGAGGTTACCTTTTTTCTAAAGTCATCCTCGCTTTCATAACTTTCAATCACATTAAACTCTTTTCCATCCTTTATAACTGTAAATGCATGGAGTATTGCACTGCATGAAGGAATTATCTCTGCATATGTTCCTGCGTGTTCATCCTTTAATATAATTTTATCAAAACCATTTTCTTTTGTTGCAATTATAGAGAACATCTTAATTACTTTCTAAAATTTTCATGACCACTTTTTCTTCAGCTGTAAGATCAGCTTTGTTATCGTCTTTTTCAATCTTGTCCAGCTCTGCAGTATATTTTTCCAACTCCTTGCTTTCGTATAAAGATAAAATGACGGGATGTACGTAATATTTTTTACAAACTGTTCTTGTATTACCTAAATGAGTTGAGACTTGATCCAGTGCTTCAACTATCTTCCTCTTTGTTTCTGTTACTGTATCGCAACAACCAATAGATTTAAAAGCCAACAAGGCTTGTACGGTTCCTGCCCATGTTCTAAAATCCTTTGCCGTAAAATCGCTTCCTCCTGTTATTTTTTTTATATACTCATTTACCATTCCCGAATCAATTGAATGTTTTACGCCATTCTCATCGAAATACTGGAATAATTCTTTGCCTGGTATATCTCTGCATTGTTTTACAATTTTAGAGAGCTTATTACTTTTAATACTTATGTCATGCAAAACTCCTTTCTTCCCTTTAAAAGAAAATTTAAGTCTGCTTCCTTCAATTTTTACATGTTTATCTTTTAGCGTGGTTAATCCATAAGAGCCATACAGTTTTTCATAGAAATTATTACCTACCCGTATGTTGGTTCTTTCCATTAAACTAACTAAAGCAGCTAATACTTTTTCCTGACCAAGTGTAGGTGACGACAGATCCTTTTCTAATTGTAAACGAATGACTGGCAATACTTTCCCAAATTCATGAAGGCGATAAAATTTTGTTTGATTCCTAAACTTATTCCAGTCAGAATGATATTTATATTGCTTTCTTCCTTTTACATCAAGCCCTGTCGCCTGCAGGTGTCCGTTTTCTTTTGGGCATATCCAAACATTTGTCCATGCAGGAGGAAGCACCAGATGCTTTATCCTTAAAAGTTCTTCATCATCCTCAATCTTATTGTCTTTTAAAAAGTACTGAAATTTTTCGCCGTTTTTTACTCTTTTAATTCCGGGATCGGTATCGCTGACATAAACAAGGTTGATTGCTTTTGCAGTTTTTTCAGGATCGCTGCCGATACTTCTTATTTTACGTTTTGGAATTTTTATTTCTTCTTCTGTTGCGGTTGCCATTTATCTTTTTTATTTAACCATTTACGATTTCTCCACCATTTGGATGTAATACCTGCCCTGTAATATAACTTGAATCATCGCATGCAAGAAATAAATAACAGGGAGCAACTTCAACCGGCTCGCCTGCACGTTTCATGGGGACATCACTTCCATGCTTCGCAACTTTATCACCATCGAATGTACCTACGATAAGGGGTGTCCAAATTGGACCTGGTGCAACTGCATTAACCCGTATCTTTTTCTCAATTAAATTTTGTGCAAGGCTTCTTGTAAAGCTAACAATTGCGCCTTTTGTAGAGGCATAATCCATTAATTCACTGCTGCCACGATAAGCAGTTACTGACGTAGTATTTATTATCACACTACTTTCCGGCATTTTTGGCAATGCAGCTTTTATTATCCAAAACATTGCAAAAATGTTTGTCTCAAAAGTTTTAGTTAATTGTTTTGTTGAAATTTCTTCAATGCCCTTACTTTCAAAGTGCGTGGCGGCGTTGTTAACTAAAATATCTATCCTTCCAAATTGTTTTATTGTTCTTGCGACGGCAGTTATACAAAACTTTTCTTTACTTATGTCACCCGAAATCAATAAGCACTTTCTGCCATATTTTTCTTCAATAATATTTTTAGTGTCTTCTGCATCTTTATTCTCACTCAGATATACAATGGCAATATCAGCGCCTTCCTTTGCAAAAAGCACAGCAACAGCACGACCTATGCCGCTATCTCCGCCTGTGACAAAGGCGATTTTATTTGAAAGTTTGCCACTCCCTTTTACATCGGGGTTATCAAAAACAGGGGGCGGTGTCATTTTGTATTCATTACCCGGCTTATCCTGCTTTTGAGGAGGTCTTATAGGCTTTTTTGGATTACTCTTTTGCATCTATAATCTTTTAGTTGTGAGGAAATAATTCTACGGATACCTGCAAAATTGTATTAATTCATTGCTATATGTTCGTTACAGCGTCTTTCTAAAAAATCTTATTTGAATCAACCTATTCATTATTTTTTTTCAAAGTAATTTATTAATAAGAGAAAATTATATGCCAAGAAAAACTTAGCATAATCTTAAATGGTATAGTAGCTGTTATTTATATTTTATCTTTATTCCCTTAAAATTTATTAATCCTCTTGCTTCCTAAATTTTAATTCTATTAATATGACTATTTTTTCTAAAATAATAAAGGGTGAAATTCCTTGCTATAAAATTGCAGAGAATGACAAATTTTTTGCGTTCCTGGATGTATCACCTTTGGTGGAAGGTCACACATTGATTATACCCAAGCTTGAGGTAGACAAATTTTTTGATATACCCGATAATTATTTAAGTGAGATGTTGTTGTTTGCAAAACCAATTGCCAAAGCAATTGAAAATGCTTTTGATTGTAGGCGTTGCGGGATAAGTATTATAGGTTTGGACGTGCCACATGCGCATATGCATTTGGTTCCAATAAATTCTGCAGATGACCTTAATTTTACCCGGCCCAAGCTTAAAGTTTCGTTGGAAGAATTAAAGGCCGCCGAACAAAGGATACTTGAATTTTTATAGAATTGTCATTTTAATCTTCCCGGATTATTTACAAGAAAATCTTTCCAGCCATTTATTTTTTTGGATGTCTGTTTTAATAAAACATTATCCTGGAAGTGATGGCATACTGCCACAGCCAATGCATCAGTAGCATCTAAATATTTGGGATCATCATTAAAAACTAAGATTCTTTGCAACATTTTCATAACCTGCTGTTTATCGGCATTCCCATTTCCTGTAATTGATTGCTTTATTTTTCTCGGCGAATATTCAGTAACAGGCAACCCGGCATGCATAGCCGCCGCTATTGCTACACCCTGAGCCCTCCCTAACTTTAGCATGCTTTGAACATTCTTACCAAAGAAGGGAGCTTCAATAGCCAGCTCTTGTGGTGCATGCATTTTTACAAGATCACAAACTTTATAATGAATGAGCCGTAATCTTTCATAAGCATCTTTTTTTGCAGAAAGCTTCAGCACATCCATTTCTATCAACGTAATGTTATTATCTGAAATTTTTATTATTCCAAATCCCATCAGTAATGTACCAGGGTCAATACCTAAAATGATTTTTGATGGTTTATGCAATGCGAAGATTATTTTTGAACACATGTTCAGGATGAACAAAAATATTAAAAAATTTTTCAACTATGTGCTAGGCCCTCTGCTTGGGGTATGGTTATTTTATTCTTTGTATAAACAGGTAAAAGATCAGCCGGATCTCCAAAATTCTTTGGAATTAATAAAGCATGCGCCATTTGGTGAACAGGCGTGGAAGTTTTGGTTAGTGATTATTCTTGCATTTGTTAACTGGGGACTTGAAGCAAAAAAATGGCAGGTGCTTATGAAGAAGCTTCAACCTTTAAATTATTGGGTTGCTTTAAAAGGTGTTTTATCGGGCGTAACACTATCATTAAATACGCCTAACAGAATTGGAGAATATGGCGGAAGAATACTCTATGTAAATGAGGGTAACCGGTTAAAATCGGTTTCATTATCTATTGCAGGAAGCATTTGTCAGCTTACAATTACTGTATTGATGGGTTGCGGAGGATTATTATTTCTACTAAATACGGATCATACAAATGAAACTACTTTTATTGGTCTTTCAATTTTTTGGATAAAAGTTTTACTGACGTTATCCAGCTGCGGAGCAGTTATTCTCCTTTTATTTCTTTTCCGTTTGGCTTGGATAATAAAATTGTTTGATAGAATTCCTTCATTTTCAAAATACATTCAGCATGTAAGAGTTCTGGTTGAGTTTACTCCCAAATTATTGTTAAGGTTACTGTCTCTATCTCTTCTTCGCTATCTTGTTTTCGTTATACAATATATATTTTTGTTGCAGGTGATGCAGGTACAGGTTATCTGGCAAATTGAATTTTGGTTGATATCGATATTATATTTAATTATGGCTATCGTTCCGTCGTTTGCAATAGCTGACCTTGGCATAAGAGGGAAATTTAGTACAGAGCTTTTAAGTTTGTACAGCACAAATACAATTGGCATTCTGGCTAGTACTTTTGGTGTTTGGATTATTAATCTTTTTATACCTGCTTTAGCCGGAAGCTACTTTATTATCAGAAAAAGAATTTTTAAAGAAAGTATTTAGCAATACCTATGAGACGACATATAGCGAAAAGTACAGCAACAGTCCTGATTATTCTTACTTGTTTTTCTCTAAAAGCAGGTGATGAATTTTGTGGAATAAAAAATACGGCATTTGTACCGGGAGAAGTAGTGAGTATGAAGGTGTATTATACAACTTTGGGTATGTACATAGCAGCCGGCGAAGCGACATTTTCGGTTACCCTGGAAAAATTTAATGGCCGCCCTTCATACCATTGTGTAGGAGTAGGAAAATCATATTCTTTTTTTGATAATTTTTTTAAAGTGAGGGACCGCTATGAAAGTTATATTGATACTGCCAATATGTTACCTCTAAAATTTATACGTGATGTAAATGAAGGTGGATATAAAATATATAATAATGTAACCTTTAACCACGCTGCAGGTACAGCAGTTAGCACAAAAGGCGTATATAAAATTTCGAATTGTATACAGGATGTTGTTAGCGCAATGTATTATGCCAGAAACATAAACTTTAATATGTATAAGGCTAATGATAAAATACCATTTGATATGTATTTGGATGATGAAGTAAATCACTTATATCTTAGATACATGGGTAAAGAGAATATTAAAACGCGGTTTGGCAAATTTCGTTCAATAAAAATTAAGCCCTTGCTTGTAAAAGGAACTATGTTTGAAGGTGGTGAAAAGATGAATGTATGGGTTAGTGATGATGCTAACCGATTAATATTAAGAATAGAATCTCCAATTACTGTAGGAAGCATTAAAGTAGATATGATGGGATATAAAAATTTGAGATACCCGCTTACTTCCCTTATAACCTTGCGATAATTAAATATCAGAAAGATGAAAATCCTCCCTGCTTCTTATTCCTTTTTCTGTTAATTGAAGAGTGCAGCATTCAATCCCTGGATCGTGTTCGAAAAATAATATATAATCATTCTGTTGTGCTTCAGTTAGAAATGATTTTTTTTCATGTAAAGTTTGCAGCGGCTTTGTATCGTATGCCATCACATACGGAATAGGTATGTGTGCAACTGATGGCAAAAGATCCGCCATAAAAACCAGCGTTTTTTCTTTGTAATTAATTTGAGGCAACATCATAGCTTCCGTATGGCCATCCACAAACCGGATTTTAATATTTTCTGTAAAGGCAACTCCATCCTTAACTTCAATTAATCTTAGCTTGCCGCTTTGCTCAATGGGTAAAATATTCTCTTTTAAAAAACTCGCCCTTTCCCTGTCATTAGGATGCGTTGCCAATCCCCAGTGGTTTTCATTACTCCAGTAAATTGCATTTTTAAATGCGGGAAGCAGTTTGTCATCTTCTCTTTTAATTGATCCCCCACAGTGATCAAAATGTAAATGCGTTAGAAAAACATCCGTGATATCATCTTTACTAAATCCGTTTTTTGCCAGCGATTTCTCAAGAGTATCATCTCCGTGTAAAAAATAATGACCAAAGAATTTTTCATCCTGCTTATTTCCCATGCCATTATCAACTAGTATCAATCTGTTTTCATCTTCAATTAATAAACAGCGCATAGCCCAGCTGCACATATTATTTTCGTCGGGGCTATTTAATTTTTGCCACATACTTTTTGGCACTACTCCAAACATAGCGCCCCCATCTAATTTAAAATAACCTGTATTTATTGAGTAAAGTTTCATGCAACTGCAGTTCTCTTTCCTGGATTAACAAATAATAATAATATACCACCGATGATAAAAAAGCTCATCAATGCAAGTACAGAATTACGCATTCCTCCAAAAAATTCAGAAACATATCCAAATGAAAGAGTTCCTATTACAGTTCCTATTTTATCACACACATCGTAAAAGCTAAAATATGAAGCGTTGTCTTTTGTAGGTGGTAATAATTTGGAATAGGTTGAACGTGACATAGATTGAATACCACCCATTACCATGCCTACTGTAAATGCCAATACATAAAATTGTGAAACTGTGTGAACAAAGTAGGCCCCGATACAAACACCTATCCATATTAAAATAATAATGCCCAAAGTAAAAATATTCCCCAATCTTTTTGAAATTCTTGAGAAAAGTAAAGCGCCTCCTATTGCGACTACTTGAATAATAAGAATGGTGATAATTAATTGAGAAGTTTCCATTTTTATTTCTTCAGAAGCAAAATAAGTAGCGAGATACATTACAGTTTGCACTCCCATGTTATAAAAAAAGAAGCTTCGCAAAAACCTTTTTGTAACAGGATAATTACTCAACTCCTTCCACACTTTTTTTAATTCATAAAAGCCATTTATAAAAATACTTCGGTCAGGATGTTGTTTGGCAGGACTGGAAGGCGGGAGATTTTTAAATGCTATCTGTGCAAATCCTGCCCACCATAAACCCACTGCTAAAAAAGATAAACGGGTGGGCCATGTTCCCCATCCCCAATGCAAGGAATCATTAAGCATAATAGCAGCAAGACAGATGATCATTAAAATTACGCTGCCGACATAACCCATTGCGAATCCTTTTGCGCTTACTTTATCCTGATCTTCCTTCGCAGCTATCTCCGGCAGATGTGCATTGTAAAATACTATGCTTCCGCAAAATCCAATAGAGCCAAGAATGGAACAGATAATTCCATAAGAAATATTTTCTGCGGTTAAAAAAGTTAATGCAATACATGCCGTGGATCCGAGATAACAAAAGAATTGCATGAATGCTTTTTTGTTTCCTTTATAGTCGGCTATTGAAGAAAGGATAGGAGAAAGGATAGCAATTATTAAAAAGGAAAATGCGATGGAGTAAGAAGCCAGGGATGCCCTGTCATATGTTCTGCCAATAAAACTTACTTTTTCAGGAGCAATAAAAGTATAGTAAGCAGGAAATATTGCTGAAACGATTATAAGAGAATAGGAACTATTTGCCCAATCGTACATCGCCCAGCTGGTTATAACTTTTTTTGAAGCAGTTTGCATATTATGTGAATGAGCATTGAAAATACCGAAAAACTACCACTATAAATTATGGCTGATCTAATGATTTTAAGATCTTATCCAGCCTGAATATATCATTACCAATAATACTATTCCAACAATTATACGGTACACCCCCCAAACTCTAAATCCATGCTTTTTTAAAAAATTAATAAAAAATTTTATGGCTAACAATGCTACAACAAATGCCACCAGGTTGCCTATACCTAATAATTTTATTTGTTCTGAAGAAAAAGCACCATTCTCTTTTGTGTACTCATACAGTTTATACACAGCAGCTGCCAGCATTGTAGGTACAGCTAAAAAAAATGAAAATTCTGCGGCAGCGCTTCTGGTAAGTTTTAAGCTCATCCCGCCAATGATAGTTGCTGCACTGCGGCTTAGCCCTGGAAGTAATACGGCCAGACATTGATACAAACCAATCTTAAACGCAGTTGTTACATTTACTTCTTTTTCATTATGGATTGTGGGATTTTTAAACCAACTATCTACGAATAATAGAACTATTCCTCCCACCAGCATTATAATTGCTATCATGTAAGGACTCTCAAGAATATTATCAATTTTTTTGCTGAAAAGAAAACCAAATATCAATGCAGGAATTACAGCAACAATCAGCTTTATGTAAAAATTCAGTCTTTTAAGATCAAAAAATTTTTTCCAGTATAAAACCACTACTGAAAGTATTGCGCCTAATTGAATTGCAATAGTGAATGCTTCAACAAATTTATCAGAATTACTTAGTCCTAAAATGTTCTCTGTAATACGCATGTGAGCTGTAGATGAAATCGGTATAAACTCTGTTATTCCTTCTACAATGGCAATAATGATAGATTCAGTTACAGTCATGTTCTTGATTAAATATGCAACATAAAAAAAGGCGATGAATAAATCACCGCCAAAGGATTATTTCCTAAAAAGTTATTTCGGTTTCTTCATTATTGCAAATATCTCTAAAATAAGACCTGCAATAATTAGTATTGGCGCAATAGTGATACGGGTTGTGCTGTAAACATCTTTATCCTCAAAAACATTTGGGTCGCTACTTTTGCCTCCCGCCATTAAAAAAAATCCAATTGCCATAACTACAAGCCCGATCAGCATCCATTTATAATTCTCCTTACCGAACAATGTATTGGTTATAATTTCTTTTGCATGAAGAGGAGGGGTTCTATGAACAGTAGTAGTAGTTTTTTTCTGTTGCGCCATTTAAATAATTATTAAAGCATAAAGATAATTGATGAATCAATAAAGATCATCAAGTTTCATTTTTAAATATTTTAAAACCGAGCGATGAGTGCTGAACAGTGATATAAACAATCCTAATGTTATTATGCAAACAAATAATAAGAGCATGTTACTATTATCATGCAGCACTTTAAAATAAGGAACAAATTTTTCTGCAATTGCAATAAACCCTATCATTAGTACAATAGCAATCCCGGCGGCTATAAGCCCATTTATAATTGCTCTTATATTTAATGGCTTAGAAATAAATCCTCTGGTTGCCCCTACCATTTGCATAGTTTTTATCAGGAACCTGTTGCTGTACATTGCCAGTCTGATGGTATTATCAATTGAAATAATTACCAGTACAGAAAGTATGATTGCGATGATAAGAATCCAGATAGCTGCAGTTTTTACAAACTTACTTACATAGGTTACAGTGTCAGTGGGATATTGAAATTCTGAAATTGTGCTGCGATAATTATTAGTAAGATAATTGCTAAGATTGGCAAGACTATCCTGCTGCATGTAGTCAGCTTTCACAAAAAAATCTATACTTTCCGGAAGCGGATTATTATCTAAAAATTTTTTCCATGTTGTATCATTTTGTGCATTCCATTTTGCTACAGCTTTCTCCCTCGTAACATATTCCACATCTTTTGTATAAGGCAGAGATGTGATATAATTTTTTACCGTATCAATTTGTTTTTTATTGGCTGTCCTTTCAATCCATGCATGTACCTGGATGCTCTCTTTAAAATACTCACCTGTTTTGCGAATGTTCAAAAATATCCAGCCCACAATGCCAAATAAAAATAATACAAGCGCCACACCAATTATTGCATATATGTAAGATGGTTTCCCACGTTTTGCAGATGCTTTACCAAATTGAGCCATTAGTTTTTGGTGAATTGATTAGTTTAAAGATGTCGGCAAAAATAATGATTTTACAGAGGTTTAGTATTTTTGCCCATTACATTGTTTTGCTAATTATGTTTTAGTTAATCAGTGATTAGTGTTTCAGGAGAATGAATAACATTTCATTCACAAAAATTTTTTTGTAGCCGGCTGTTGTGCTGCTATTTAGCTTCATAGGCACTCTTGTACATAAATACATTATTCAACCACTAATATTTATTTTAGTTAGAATGGAGTATGATTTTAGAAATATAGAAAAGAACTGGCAGCAAAATTGGAAAGAAACAAATGCTTATAAAGTAAGTAATGATTCCCCTAAACCTAAATGTTATGTGCTTGATATGTTTCCCTATCCAAGCGGGGCAGGGTTACATGTTGGTCATCCGCTTGGCTATATCGCTAGCGACATTTATGCAAGGTATAAACGGCTGAAAGGTTTTAACGTTTTACATCCGATGGGTTACGACAGTTTTGGATTGCCTGCCGAACAATATGCATTGGAAACAGGGCAACATCCTGCAGTTACAACAGAAAATAATATAAATACTTTTCGCCAACAGTTAGATAATATTGGTTTTAGTTTTGACTGGAGCCGTGAAGTGCGAACCAGCGATCCCAAATTTTACAAATGGACACAGTGGATATTTCTTCAGTTGTTCAATAGTTATTTCTGTAACACAGAAAAAAAAGCATTGCCGATTTCCACACTAATAAATAAGTATGCAACCAGAGGTGCCATGCCTAAGAGTGGTTTGCCAATTGCCGGCAAACACTTTACTGCAGAACAATGGAATGCTTATTCAGAAAAAGAACAACAGGATATTTTGATGAATCGTCGTTTAGCATACTTAGCCTATGGCGAAGTGAATTGGTGCGAAGCATTAGGAACAGTATTAGCGAATGATGAAGTGATAAATGGAGTAAGCGAACGGGGGGGGCATCCTGTTGTTAAAAAGAAAATGCATCAATGGTATTTACGAATTACTGAATATGCCGAAAGATTATTGCAGGGATTGGAAACGGTTGAGTTTACTGATGCAATGAAAGAAATGCAGAGGAATTGGATTGGAAAAAGTGAAGGAGCAGAGATGGAATTCTCCCTCACCCCAGCCCTCTCCACAAGTGGAGAGGGAGGAAAAAAAGGAGCAGCACTTGTGCCAAAATATTCTGTGTTCGGCATTTTGCAATTTGAAAATGCAAAGCGAATGCGTAAAGAATATACGGAAGCTGAAAATATTTTATGGCAGCATTTACGCGGTAATCAATTAAATATAAAATTCTTAAGACAACATCCCATTGATAGTTACATCGTTGATTTTGTTTGTCTTCAAAAAAAATTAATTATTGAAATTGATGGAGGATATCATGAAACGCAGGAACAAAAAGAACTTGATGATGAAAGAACAAGCATCTTGACAGACACCGGGTTTAGTATTATTCGATTTAAAAACAAAGAAGGAACCAACGATTTAGACTTAACTCGTCAAAAAAGAAAAGAAATGTTAAAGCATCACGGGACGGCAAATGAGGGTGGCATTTCCCTCTCCCCCTGGGGAGAGGGGTTAGGGGTGAGGGCCTATACAACTCGACCTGATACTATTTTCGGTGTTGACTTTATGGTGCTTGCGCCTGAACATGAATTGGTACAACAAATAACTACTGATGAACACAGAGATGAAATAGAAAAATATCTTGAATATGTAAAAAGCAGAAGTGAAAGAGAACGGCTGGCAGAGGTAAAACAAATAACTGGAGCTTTTACCGGCGCATACGCTATTAATCCATTTAATGGAAGAGAAATTCCTATCTGGATATCAGAATATGTTTTGGCAGGCTATGGTACAGGGGCTATAATGGCGGTGCCATGTGGTGACCAGCGTGATTTTAATTTTGCAAAGCATTTTAATATTCCCATCACAAATATTATTGGTGACCATTTTAATGGGGAAGAAGCCAATCCAACCAAAGAAGCCTTTCTTAGCAACTCTGATTTTTTAAATGGTATACTTATGGAAGATGCCATTGGTATTGTAATAGATAAACTGGAAGAACTTGGAATAGGCAAAATAAAAATAAATTATAAAATGCGGGATGCAGGATTTAGCCGTCAGCGTTATTGGGGCGAGCCTTTTCCTATAGTTTATAAAGATGGGATTGCTTATGCTGTTAATGAAAATGAATTACCTGTTGAATTGCCTCATGTAGAAAATTATGCGCCAGGACCTGATGGAGAGGGACCATTAGCTAATATTCCGGAATGGGCCCTCATCCCTAACCCTCCTCCACAAGTGGAGAAGGGAACTGGAAAGTCTATTCCAAAATATTCTGTTTCTACACCTATGCAGTATGAACTTGCAAAGCGTATGCGAAAAGAATTTACAGAGGCTGAAGATAAATTA
>JBPCQG010000114.1:0-22084 GCA_050998315.1 Chitinophagaceae bacterium | reverse complement strand
GGATGCATTGAGCAGGTATAATACGTATCACTTTTTGTTGTTGCAGTTATTTTTTTATTCTTACACGAAATAAGAAATACGATTGAAACTAAAACTGAAAAAAATATTTTCATGATTTTACTTTTATAATACTTTCAGCATCCATAAGGTATTGTGCATTTGCCGCAACGCTGTCTGTTGCTGACAATCCCTGGGTGATTTGTATTTTGTTATTGTAGGTTAGTCCGGTTTGTATAACATGGGTTTGAAATCCTCCGGCAGATTTTAGGAAAACAATTTTATCCTGACCAAGAGAAACAACCGCTTCTTTCGGAAGCCAGCTTGCCACCTGGCTTTTGCCATAAACAATGGCACTGACCTGGCTGCCAACAGGAAGATTCAATTTTGAGTTATCAAAATATACTCTCGCTGTTAATGATTTACTACCACTTCTAAAAAATGGTTCTATAAAATTTATTTTTGCGCTGAAATATTTATCCGGGGCGGTTTCCGGGATGATGCGAACAATGTCTCCAACTTTTACCAAAGGTCCCTGCCCCGGAAAAATATCTATCAGAGCCCATAAACGGTGAGGATCATTTACAGCAAAAACCGTTTGTTGCTTTTGTACATACATCCCTTCTTTAATTTTTAATTCAGGTGAAATAAGATTATCATTTTTCATAACAGGCGTTCCCATAGTTTCCATATTATGGATATGACCGCTGTAATTGCTATACACGGAAATTGTATAAGATGGTTTTCCTGTTCTGATTATTTGCTGCAATTGTGCTTGTGAAACCCCTAACAACAATAATTTTTGTTTGGCTGCATTTATCAATGAAATATTGGAAGCATCACTTTTTAAAAGGAATAAAAGATTTTGTTCTGCTGTTAATAATTCAGGACTGTAAATGTCCATTATCTTCTGTCCTTTCATAACATCCTGAAAAGCTGACCGTACATACAATCTTTCAATTCTTCCTGAAACTTTTGCAGAAATATTTCCAACAAAACGGGTATCATAAGCCGTAACACCTAATGCATCAATTTCAATTTGCGCAATATCAGGTTGTATGGTTGTAACAGGAATTGATGACACCACGTATTGATTGGCAGGTTTTATTAAAGTGCTTAACTCAACTTCATTTATTGCTTTGTTTTCCGTTTCCTTTTTTACCAGCTTCATACCGCAGATAGGGCAATCACCCGGCTTGTCTCTTATTATTTGAGGATGCATCGGGCAGGTATAGACTTCTTTTTCTGTATGAGTATGCTCATCAGTTTTTTTTGTTTGATTTTTACAGGCAAACAAAAAGAGCATTGGTAAAAGAAGCACCAACAGACCTGCCATTAAGCGGTTGGTGAGGACACCAACCGGGGCGGATGGGGCAACCGGGGCGGATAGCCGTGGTCGGTATCCCCACCGACCACGATTTGCTAATAGATAAATCCACTTTCTATATAATTCTATCCTCTTCATTTCATTATTATTTTATTTCAAGAATTTTTTCAAGCTCCACCTGCTTTGAAAGTAATTCCTGTAAGAAATTTAAATATTCAAGTTGTGTCATGTTTAAAGATTGCCAGGCATCAAAAAGTGTAAACAGCTCTTCTGTATTCTGACCATAGCCCAACTGCATTGTCTGGTAGTTTCTTTTCAGTGCAGGAATAATATTTTCTTCAAATAATTTTAATTGCTTCTTTTTTAATTCAATATCATTTTGAATTTGATAAACCATTCCCGAGGCTTCGTTTACTATAGACTGCTTTTGCAGGTTCAGTGCTTCCGATTTGAACTGCAAACTTTCAACATTGGCTTTTGCAGCCCTTGACGACCATCTTGCCATAGGAAATTTTACTGTTGCCATTAAGGTAAACTGTGCCGGCATTCCTCCCAACCCGATCATGTGATCGTACCGTACGCCAAACTCAGGTTTTAGTTTTGCGTTTTCCAGATCCTGTTCAAGCTTATTTACCTGTATATCTTTTTCAATCGCTTTAATATCACTTCTTGAATTAATTAAAACGGTGGTATCAAAATTTTCACCTGCATAACTTTTTGTTGAATAAGAAGTATCAATTTCAAACTGCTGCAACCTGTCTCTGTTCATTAACGTATTCAACTGAATGCGGCGGCGTCGGATTTCATTTTCTGCAACCAGCTGTTGATTTTTTATATTTCCCAATTCCGCTTTGGCTTTGTAATAAGCGCTTATTTTTTCAAGACCGTTTTTGTACCTGGTCTCTGCATCTTTTATCATAAAATTCAACATCTTTTCTTCTTCTGCAAGAATGATCAGCTTCTTTTTAAGAACAATCCATTGATAATAATTCATCTTTGCATCTGCAATAAGTTCGTTGGCTTGTGATTGTCTTCTTTCTTTTTCTGATGATGATATTGATTGCAAATATTTTTCTTCCGCATTCTGCTTTTTTTTATTTGGGAATGCCTGCATAGCTGAAATCATGTACTGCCCCATGCCCGAACCGTTATCTCCTTTTATATATTTAGGGTTGTAAGGCGTCATCCAGAAGCCTGTTCCCAATTCAGGAGGCATCCAGTTATGGGCGCCCTTAGCTTTTGCATCTAAAGATTGTATGCGGGCATCATACACTTTTAAAGATGGATTGCTGCTATGAATTTCATTCAATACATCGGTAAGGCTTACATTTTGCCCAGAAGCCGCAATCATCAAAAAACAAAATGCAATTGTTGTTATAAAATATTTTTTCATGTTCTAATGTTTTGTTTCTGATATTTCTAACTTTCCATTTTTTTTCAATTCATATTCTTTTGTCATTAAAAAAATAAGAGGCGTTACCAATAAAATATGTGTAGCGGAAGTTAACACCCCTCCGATCATAGGAAGCACAATAGGTTTCATTACATCGCTGCCAACACCACTGCTCCACAAAATGGGTATCAACGCAAAGAGTGAAACTGAAACGGTCATCAGTTTGGGTCTTAATCTTTTTGCTGCACCTGCAATCACAAATTCACGCAGATCTTTGTTGGTAATGGTTTCTTTCGAATTGCCTTTTAATGCTACCAGTTGCTGCATGGCATCATTCAGATAAATTACCATTACAATTCCTGTTTCTACCGCTAAACCAAACAATGCAATAAATCCTACCGCAACCGCAACAGATAAATTAACTCCCCAGAAATAGATCATGAATGCGCCTCCGATCAAAGCAAAAGGAATTGATATCAAACTAAAGAATGCCTCTCTTGCTGAATGAAAAGCAAAATACATTGCTATAAAAATGATGAGCAGTACAACGGGCAAAATCATCTTTAGTGTTTTCTGGCTGCGGATAAAATTTTCATACTGACCACTCCATTCAATAAAATATCCTTTGGGCAATTTTGTTATCATCTTATTTAAATTATCTTTTGCCTCATCAACAGTGCCGGCAAGATCCCTGTTGCGAACGTTAAATAAAACGGTGCCACGCAACAAAGCATTTTCTGAAATTATCATGGGCGGACCTTCGGCAAGTTTTATGTCTGCAACTGCTTCCAGGGGAATAGGTCCGAAATTAGCAGTCTGCACCTGCATTCTTTTCATAGATTCAATGCTGTTGCGGAAATCCTGTCCGAATCTTAGATTAACAGAAAAGCGCCGGCGACCTTCTACGGTGGTTGTTAGCACCATTCCGCCCAGTGCCGTTTCAATGATGTTATTTACGTCATCCACACTCAATCCATACCTGCCTATCTCGTTTCTTTTTATATCTATATCAATATATTTTCCTCCTGTAATTGGTTCAACATATAAATCATTTACGCCTTTAATTCCCTCCAACGCTTTTTTTATCTGCTGAGCAAATACATTTATTGTATCAAGATTTTGCCCGTAAACTTTTACGCCAACATCAGTACGGATACCTGTTGAAAGCATATTGATGCGATTGATGATCGGCTGTGTCCATCCGTTTGTTACACCCGGAATCTGAAGTTTTGAATTAAGTTCATTGATGATCGCATCTTTTGTAACTCCTGCACGCCATTGAGATTTTGGTTTTAAAATAATCATCGTTTCAATCATGCTGATAGGAGAATTATCAGTGGCAGAACTTGCCCTGCCGGCTTTACCCAAAACATTTTCTACTTCGGGTAGCGACTTAATAATTTTATCCTGTACCTGTAATATTCTTTTCACTTCCGAATTAGATACATCGGGTAATGTAACCGGCATAAAAAGAATGGAGCCTTCATCCAGTGGCGGCATAAACTCCCGTCCCAGGCTCATTACAAGCGGAATACTTATTAAGAGAGCGATAATATTTATTGCAATAGTTGTTTTTCTCCATGTAATACAGGTGCGTATCACAGGTTCATACATTCTTTCCAGAAAACGGTTTACAGGATTTGTATTTTCCGGTCTAAATCTTCCTTTCATAAAAAAAGAAATTAAAACAGGAGCCAATGTTAAAACAAGGATAGCATCTACAATCATGATAAACGTTTTGGTATAAGCCAATGGACCAAACAGTTTCCCCTCCTGCCCTGTGAGTAAAAACACAGGCAAAAAAGAAGCTATAATAATAATTGTTGAAAAGAAAACCCCTCTTGAAACCTGTTTGGAAGAACGCTCAATAATTTCCATCCGAACGTCTTCGGGAATACGTTTATAACTTCTCCTCCCAAACCAACTTCTTTTATTTTTGAGGCTTTCCATATTATTTATTTGCAGGATCATTTTGCCATTCTGATAAATTTCTATATGAATTTTCTGACATGATAATTCCATTATCCACAATAACACCAATCGCCAACGCAATCCCGGTAAGCGACATAATGTTCGAAGAAACGCCAAACGCATTTAATAAAATAAAACTGATGGCAATCGTTATCGGTATTTGAATGATAATGCTTAATGCGCTGCGCCAGTTAAACAGAAAGAGGATAACAATTATGCAAACGATAATAATTTCTTCAACAAGTTTTGATTTGATTGTTTCGATAGAAGCCTCAATCAAAGTGCTTCTGTCGTAAGCAACTTTAAAGGATACTCCTTCAGGCAAACCTTTTTGCACGTCACCCATTTTTTGTTTTACAGCAGTAATAACTTTATCAGCATTTTCTCCGAAACGCATAACCACAATGCCTCCCACCACTTCACCTTCCCCGTTCTCATCAAAAATTCCTAACCGGGTTTCGCCACCCATCTGCACTGTTCCAACATCTTTTATTCTTATGGGTATACCTTTGTTATTGGCAATGGAAATATTTTCAACATCTTCCACACTCTTTATATATCCAAGCCCACGGATGATGTACGACATATCACTCATTTCAAATTTTCTTCCGCCAACATCATTGTTACCGGCTTTTATTTGTTTCATTACATCCATTAACGAGAGATTGTAGAACTGTAATTTTACAGGATCAATAACTACCTGGTATTGCTTTTCAAATCCTCCGAAAGAAGCAACTTCGGCAACGCCGGGAACTGTTTGCAATGCAAATTTTACATACCAGTCCTGCAAAGCTCTTTGCTCCCCTAAATCCATCTTCTTTGCATCTAGTGTGTACCAAAATACGTGACCAACACCGGTTCCATCAGGTCCGAGAGAGGGAACAACATCTTTAGGTAATAGCCGCTGGGCAAAACTTAATCTTTCCAACACTCGTGTTCTTGCCCAATAATAATCTACATCATCATCAAAAATTATATAAACGAAACTCATCCCGAACATAGATGTGCCACGGATATTTTTAACCTTGGGTATGCCCTGAAGATTACTTACCAATGGATACGTAACCTGGTCTTCCATTATCTTCGGACCACGACCAGACCATTCAGTAAAAACAATAACCTGGTTCTCTGATAGATCAGGTATAGCATCAATAGGGTTTTTTTGAATGGCAAATATTCCCCAAACAAATAATACTGCCGCAATCAGCAAAATTATCCACCTGTTCTGTAATGAAATCTCAATTATTTTTTGAACCATTGGTTTAAAGATTAGGACGATGTTTAAATTTCATGATCTCCATTTTATATAAAATATTAGAGTTACCACTGCCATTAATCCTAATAATATCTAAATTCATCATCGCAGCATAACGCGATAGCAATTGTAAATAATAAAACAAAATATTAAACAGGCTACCGGTTTAAGAAGCCGGTAACCTGTTCGTGAGAAATTACGCTTCCATCTTTGTGCATTCTGCTTCACACTTACGGCATTCTTCTGCGCATTTCTTACAATGCTCATTGTCGTGCTTTTCACATTCTTCTGCACACCGGCGGCAGGCATCGGCACACTGCTGCATAGTTTGTGCATTGCATTCGTCTGCGCATTTGCGGCAGGCATCTGCACATGCCCTGCATAATTTTTCGCACTGTTCCATGCCCGGTTTTCCGTTGCAATGTTCCGCACAGCTTGTACATTCGTCTGCACATGCCTCACATGCGGCAATACAGCTTTCATACTTTTGATCAGTCATAACAATCGTTTTTAAATTTTCTTCAGGTCCGCTGTTGCCCGGTCTTCAGATTAGCTGTCGACCTTGTAGTAATTATTCTTTTGGCTTTACATACGTGCCTTCTTTCATCATCTTCATTTGGGTATCAGTCATTTTTTGTTTTACCAGGTTCATTTCACATTTAGGACATTTACCGGGATGATTGCTCATAACTTCATTGTGCATTGTACAAGTGTACATTTCATCAGTACCCATAACCTTTTTCATACCTGAAGTATCCGTTTGTGTTGTTGAATTGTCAGTTTTTGTTTCTGAATTATTGCAGGCAACAATACCTGTTACCAATAATGCAATCAGCATTACGATAGAAAGATTTTTTTTCATACTTAGATTTTTATTATTAAGATTTATTACAGCAGGTGCTTTTGCATTCAGCCATATCCTTACATGAGTTTTCATCACACTTGCTATTCCTAAAGCACGTTTTATCTTTACATGCGTCCGGATTTTTGCAGCTTATGGAATTTGTTTTTCCGCTATTTGTATAGGCTGTACTTCTATCATATTTGCAGCAACTCATTAATTTATTATAGGAATTGTCATCTGCATTAAAATTCTGCGTGTCATACCCTGATGCGGCAATGGATTTTTGGATTTTTTCAGAATTTGTTGAGGAAGTACTATAACTGGCATTTAAAATTTTTGTTTTTTCATTCCAGTTTGCCGTTGTTGCCCCACCAGCTTTGGCTGCTTTTTCTATTTTGTTTTTGCACATGCCGCAGTTACCCCATACTTTAATGGTTTCTGATTTTACGGAAGTTTGTGCAAAGGAAAAATTAATAGCGAAGATGCTGAACAACAGTGCAGCATAAATATTTAGCGTTTTCATTTTGTAAAAAATTTAGTTGATTTAAAAAATTATATATAGCCGAAATCATCAACAGTAGTTACTATTGATGTTCAAGTTCTATATCATTCTAAATTCTGAAAACGCTGTTGAGGATACAAAGAGAAATGCCTTGAGATGCAGGCGGAGAATGATTATTATAAAAAGAGATTATTTCTGTAGAAGGTAATATTGAATCAAAAATGCTTTTGTAATTATCAATAATTGCAACCGATGCAAAAATATTTATGTCGTTACTTACAAGTTTATGAGAGTCATTAAGCTTGTATATTTTAAACTCATCTTTGCAGCAACAGCCATCTGTTTTCTTTCCGCATTTGCCACACTTCTCACTGTTGTGCATGAGGTCAATAGAAGAAACTTTTCCCATGCAATAATGTATGGTCATAGCAAACCCGCTGGAAACTGTTAAGTAAATTAGAGCTACTATGGCAATAAAAATTTTTTTCATTTGCAAACACAAAAGTATAATGAAAATATGATAGGACGAAAAGAGAAGTTTACTTTAACATTTAAACTCCAAATAAAAACCCAAGAACTATTTTTAATTTACAAATCTCCAGCTAACTCCTATTCTTACAATTAATCCTGGAGAAGGGTAATGAGGAGCAGCAAAATTATTATTGGTAAAACTAAAACCATTGGCAAAGTTGACAGTATTAAGATTTTCCAATTTTACTAACCCTGTAAATGACTTAATTCTGAAATTAAAAAAATAAGCCACGTTAGGAAGATTCTTGATAGTGGAATCCTGCGGGAAAAACTGCCCCATTACAGGCGAGTAATTATTTGCTTTGTATGGCGTATTATAATTAATATCCAGACCTGTGCTCAAGTTTAAGTTTTTATAAAACACGCCTTCAAGAGCAAGCCTTTGCCTTGTATAAAATAAGGGAACTCTTACGGGAGAATTCGCCGTAGTTTGCTGCACAATAAAATCACTGTACAAAAACAATTTATTTCGTAAAATTTTAAGATTAGATCTTTTGA
Organism: Chitinophagaceae bacterium; assembly: GCA_050998315.1. Lineage (GTDB taxonomy): Bacteria > Bacteroidota > Bacteroidia > Chitinophagales > Chitinophagaceae > Ginsengibacter. Next base: position 13,766 of record JBPCQG010000114.1, on the reverse strand, counting down.
AGGCCTGTACCTGTGTAATATTTATCAAGGAAGAATACTGATCCGTCTGATAATAATTTTTGAAGTACGAATAATTTGCAATAGAGATATTCCTGAACCAAAGAGTGAACTTTGGGTTTTCGGCAGCTGCAACAAGAACAATAATATTCTCTTTTTTATTAGCTGACTGATTTTTAAAATTAAAAGATGACTGAGCTTCAAAAATGTATGACGGTGAGCGATTTATGTTTAGGAAACTCACTTGGATATTTCCTAATTTTTCATTTAAAAATCTAGTGAGGCTGGCATTTGCATAATAATTTCCCACATCTAAACCCGTAGCATAAAACTCTCCCTTTAAAAGGGCATCCCAGTTTTTATTCCTCGTCTTATTTCGATACTCACCATGTAGAACTATATTATAAAAGTTCCCGGTACCTCCGGCAAAAGCTCCTTTTAAATTCTCCAGCCTTATTCCTGCTTCTATATATTGCGCAGGATTTTTTGTTTCAGGAAATTGCCGAATCGAAAAATCATTCATGATTATTTTCCATTTATCCCGTAAAAAAAAATTGAATCCTCCTGAAATTAGCAAAGCAGTATCATACCGGTTTTTATAAAAAGCAGAATCAACTTTAGCAGCATCTATACCTGCTAATGTATCCTGGAAATGATAGCTGTAGGTATTATAGGAAAAAGAATGTTGAAAGCGAAATTTTGGATAGAAGAGATATTCTTGAGTGCTGTCATTTATTTGAACAGAATCCCGCTTTCCCAGATCATAGCTCTGTCGCAGGAAAAAAGTAAAATCCTTGTAAGTATTCCCCGTTGAGATTTTTGTTGAGAAAATATTTAAAGAACTAGATACATCACCGCCGAGATTAACAGGTATGGAAACACGATTCTCCCTGTTGGGAGCATATAAAAGACTATCATTTTGAATACCGCCATTTTCTGATGCTGCTAATTTGTTGCCATTTAAAACAAACCATGCGGCATATCTTTTTTTATTGCCCTGGTAGTTGCTAAAAAGCCTGTAATTATTATGCCCTGCATTTTGTGTTTGAAAAAAACCCGGCGCAGAGATCAACCTGTATTCAAAGCCAAAATTCCAGTTGGGTTTTATATTTTGTGTATGAAGAATATTTATGAATTGTTCTTTACCCGATGCAAGCAAATATGTTAGCTGTGAATAAGGTCTGGTAGTTTTATAAAACCTGGTACCCTCTAAAGTAAACCTGTAAATGTCATACGCATGAAAGCCTGCATCCCATCCAGCTTTTAATATTGGAGTAAAAAGAACCGGGTACCCCGGACTACCGTTATTGCCCAAGGCAAAATAATGAGGAGGCAAAGAAAAATACCTATTAAAATCATTTAAAGAAGAATCAAGTCTGATGCTTCTTAATGTATCTAAATACCTGTACGTTATTGTAATTGAATCAGCAAGATCATCCCTGCGCTTAAAACCTATTGTTGTATCACCGGGTTTTGGTTGTTGATTTGTGGAAGGGCCAGAAACATTTTTCAACCTGTCTTTTGCTCCTTCCAGAATTCTACCCCGGCGTTGTGCAAAGGATAAATTATAAAATAATATAAATGCCAGGATAAAAAATCCTGCAATATAAATCCTGAAAAACTTAAACGATCTTTTTATCATTATTTTTTAGCAAACCGCTACAGCAGAGAAATCAGTCTTAAAATATACATGCCGATTACAAAAAAAATTAAGCTGCTAAGATAAGTGAAGATATTGTTAGCAAGGTTGTAAAGCAGCTAATAAGGATAGCGGTAAAAATCGCAATCATCTTCATCACACAATAATTTTTTTAAAGCTTTATCTTTTAAAACATCTATATAATCCATTGGTCTTCCATTTACATAAACGGTTCTGTAAACTAATCGTATACCATGACTATAATCAACATACCAATTAACATGTCCCGTATATAAAGGCTGTATAACATTGCCAGCTAATCTATGCCAGCCATAAATTGCCACCCTGTTTGGTTTAGGATCTTTGACAATTTTTTCGCTAATTACAACATCTTTTTTAATACCTGCAATTAATCCTTTGCGGAGTTCTCTCTGTCCTTCAATAATTAAATGATGTTGATACATTGTAACTGTACTATCTCTAAAAGCATACATAGGCACAGGCTCTAATTTTACTTTTGCAGCTTCATAAATATCATCAACTATTTTCCTTGTAGGTAAAAAACAATTTAGGCTGTCCGCAATTTTCTGTGCTGCCATGGGTGTTATATCAATGCGTACCCAATCATCATCCTTGCCTATGCTTAAATAATCTGCGCTTACATAAAAAGTTGCAGTTATACTTTTACCCTCTGATTTTTTTATTTCAGTATGAACAGGAACAGATTTTTTAAAAAAAGAAGGAATATTTCCTGCAAGAATTTCGCTTACAGCAAATGAATCTCTTTGTTGCCAGTTGAATGTTGCAGCCTGCTTATAAAATTCACTACCCGTAATTGCGGAATTATTTCTCCCTGTTAAAAAAATATGTTTTGATGAGGAACAGGAAAATAAAAACAGCGTTAAAAAACAGGTATTTATTTTACTCATTAACAAACATATTTAAACTAAAAAGTACAATCTATAAATTACAAACTTACATATCTTCGTCACAAAATATATCATATGAATCTTCACGAATACCAGGCTAAAGAGTTATTAAAAAAATTTAATGTTCCCGTTCAGGAAGGAATTGTATGCAGCAGCGCCTTACAGGCTGAAGAGGCTTACAGGCAAATACATTCTCAATACGAAAGTAAATTTGCTGTAGTGAAAGCGCAAATACATGCAGGTGGAAGAGGTAAAGGGAAAATTGCCGGAACGGAGCAACGGGGTGTAGCTGTTGGTAAAAATGCTGAAGATGTAAAAACGATTGCACAAAACATTTTAGGAGGAACATTGGTAACTATTCAAACTGGTGCGGCAGGGAAAATAGTACACAAAGTTTTAATAGCACAGGATGTTTATTATGATGGACCAAGCCCGGCAAAAGAATTTTATTTATCTGTTTTGATGGATAGAAGCAAAGGCAGAAACGTTATTATGTATAGCACTGAGGGCGGAATGAATATTGAAGATGTTGCACATGATACCCCGGAAAAAATTTTTAAAGAATGGATTCATCCCGGCGGAGGCGTTCAGGGTTTCCAGGCTAGAAAGATTGCTTTTAATTTAGGATTGACAGGTGAAGCTTTTAAGAATTGCGTGAGGTTTGTAAGCAATTTATATAATGCGTATGTTGGGTTAGATTGTAACATGGTTGAAATAAATCCTTTATTTAAAACAAGTGATGATAAAATAATTGCTGTCGATTGCAAAATGAATGTTGATGACAATGCTTTGATGCGCCATCCTGATCTTGCTTCTATGAGAGATACTTCAGAAGAAGACCCCACAGAAGTTGAAGCTGATAAATTCAATTTAAATTTTGTAAAGCTTGATGGTAATGTTGGCTGCATGGTTAATGGAGCCGGGCTTGCTATGGCAACTATGGATATGATTAAATTGAGTGGCGGCGAACCTGCAAACTTTTTAGACGTTGGCGGCACTGCAAATGCGCAAACTGTTGAAGCAGGTTTTAGAATAATCTTGAAAGACCCCAAAGTAAAAGCTATTTTAATTAATATTTTTGGCGGTATAGTTAGATGTGATCGTGTGGCGCAGGGAGTTATTGATGCTTATCAATCAATTGGTAATATTGAAATTCCGATTATAGTTCGTTTGCAGGGCACCAACGCGGAGGTTGCAAAAGAATTAATTGATAAAAGCGGATTAAAAGTACAGTCGGCTATATTGTTAAGTGAAGCAGCAGAGCTTGTAAATAAAGCTGTAGCATAATTCAAAGTATTAAGGCAACCCTTTTTGTTTTTGTGCGTACTATAAGGTTATATTCTGGTAAGATTTAATTATTAGATAAATCTACCTTAACCATAAAACCTATAACATGATACGCACAATTAAATTTTTCGCAATTCCTATTCTCCTCTTGGGTATTTCTTCATGTGAAAAAGATACTGTTGTTACCCCTAACGTGTCGCCAACAGTAAGTGTAACCTCGCCTGCTGACAATTCTTCCTTTGCCACACCTGCCAGTATTACTATTACGGCAACTGCAAGTGATGCTGATGGATCCATTAAGTAAAGTGGAATTTTATAATGGGGCGACTTTGCTGGGTAGCGCTACAACGTCGCCTTATACATTTACATGGTCCGGAGCTACTGCCGGCACTTATGCTATCACTGCAAAAGCAACTGATAATTCAGGTGCAGTAACCACTTCATCAGTGGTAAATATTACTGTAAATGTTGGTTTCTCAGCAACTTTAAGTGGAGCTAATGAACGGCCTACCCCGGTTACAAGTACAGCTACTGGTACATCTGTTGCCTCATTTAATGTAACAACTAAAATAATAAGTATTGTAACTACATATACTGGCTTAACTCCCACCGCCGGTCATATACATTCAGGCGCCGCAACTGTTGCGGGTCCTGTTACATTTGGTTTTACTACTCTTATCTCTCCTATAACTTTTACAACTCCTGCATTAAATGCAACGCAAGAGGCTGATTTAATGGCCAATCAGATGTATGTCAATTTACATACTGTTGCTTTACCCGGAGGAGAAATAAGAGGACAATTAATTAAACAATAGTTTGATTAAAAAATAATATTCAGTCACATTAAGAGGTGCATTTAGGTGCATCTCTTTTTATTTCTGTAACACAGCTGCTCTTTCATAAAATAGAAATCCTCCCTCCTGTTTTATTAACTTACAGTCTGCGCATATTGTATCAAAATTCATTTCGGTTATCTTTACGACAAAATAGGCAGGTTTGTTAATTGCACCTCTTAATAAATAGTTTTGTTCTTCCTCTTCCCCCATTTTAATTGCAGCCTGTTTTTGAAAATAAAAGTATTGGGCATAGCTTTTAAATCCATATGGAGCAACATAAACGTCTTTTCCAGCAAGGCTCTTATAAAAATTGATTGCCGGTCTTTGAGAATAGCCCTCTATTTTAGGAACAACTAAAAAAAGATACAAAAAAAGGCAAAATGCAGTAGCATAAAACAACACCAGGAATCCCTTAAAATTATTTTTTTTCATCAATAGCGTTATTGCATAAGCTATTAATATAAAATAGATAATTCCTATGCAAAACTCATAGCCACTCCAATAAACATTAACCTGCAAACAGGCTACAGCAAAAGGGTCTTTTAAATATGGAATAAGAAGTTCCTTATGCGTAGCAATGATTGGCAATAGTGTTAGTACCAATGAAAAAATTAAACCGGTAAAACATAATATCATGAGTATATAGGTATGAATCTTTTTAAAATTTTCTATCAAATTGTGAATATATATTGACGCCATGAATGATAAAGGGATATAAGCCATGGAAGAATAATGAACAATTTTAGTTGTTGTTATACTAAACAAAATCATAACTGTCCAAAACAAGAACCGCATTAACCTAATAAGCTCCGACTTTTCAATCTTACCTTTAAATAAAACAGGTAATGCCAGAATAGAAATAGGAAAGCATCCGAAAAAAACAACTATGAAATGATACTAAAAAGAATCTCCATGATCTGCAACGGGCCTTAAAAACAGGTTAGCCTGGTAGGTAATAAATTCTTTTAAAAATGTAAACCCATTTGAGATAATTTCCTGACCAAACCAAAAAAGCGATACGGTTGTAAAACAAAAAATGAAAAGAAGTATCTTTTTTATTCCGATAAAGTTTTTAAACCGGGTAGAAATAAAATAAATTAAAAAAGTTATAAGAAATATCAATAACCCTACCGGACCCTTTGTAAGATTAGATAGACCAATAAAAATACCTGACAATAAAACGTTTCTAAAAGAGGATTTTTGTGGCTGATCAATTGCCAGGTACATAAAATAGATGCCAAGAAAAATAAAATAATTAAAAACCGGGTCTATAATTCCTGATTTGAAATATAGATGTGGCAAAAAGCTGCCCAGGTAAGACATAGCCCAAATGAAACCGAATTTTGCGCTTCTATGTCTTTTGCCAATTATAAAAAAAGTTATAAGCGTTACAATTCCAAAAACTGCATTAGGTAAGCGGGCTGCTAACTCGTTAATACCAAATATTTTCATGCTGAGTGTTTGCAACCAAAAAAATAGAGGTGGCTTTTCCCAAAACGGCTGAAAGTTTATTTGCACACGATGATAATTTCCGGTAACAATCATTTCTCTCGCAGACTCTGCAAAGTTTATTTCATCCCAGTCAAACAAATGAACCAGCCCAAGATTAGGTATAAAAAATAAAATGGAGGATATTACAATAACTGGCAGGTAAATCCGGTTATACCTGGTTTGCTTTATGGGGTTAATAATTTCCATTTATAAATTCCCAGCTTTGTAAAAAAATAAAGAAATGAAACCCTTAAGACACCCAAACCGTACTTTATACTTCGGCTAAAATTAATTGAAGAAGCATCTTCAAAATATTTTGTAGGACAAGTTATCTCCGCAATTTCAAAGTTGTTGTAAAAAATCTGTGCTATTATTTCATTATCAAAAATAAAATCATTAGAGTTTTTATCGAAGTTTATTTTTTTTAAAACTTCTTTGTGATATGCCCTGTAGCCTGTGTGATATTCCGAAAGCTTTTGATTCATTAAAAGGTTTTGAATAAAAGTAAGTAAGCGATTGGCAACGTATTTATATAAAGGCATGCCCCCCTTTAAGGCGCCCTTCCCTAAAATTCGAGAGCCGAAAATAACTTTATATAAGCCATTGCCTATAACAGTTATCATTGGCATTAACAGCAAAGGAGTGTACTGGTAGTCCGGATGAAGCATGATTATTATATCTGCGTTAAGCTCTAAAGCTTTGTGATAACATGATTTCTGATTACCCCCGTAGCCTTTATTTTTTTCATGACGAATGATGTGTTTTATTCCTATCTCTTTTGCAATAGCGATTGTGTTATCAGTGCTGTTATCATCAACCAATACAATTTCATCTACAACATTATGAGGAATCTCCATAATGGTTTGCTTTAGGGTAAGCGCAGCGTTGTAGGCAGGTAAAACAACTATAACTTTTTTATCCTGGTACATTTTTTTTTATGATAAAAATAAAAGTAGCAAATCTTATCATCATAAATTTTATTGATTAAAAGAAATACAAGATTCGATGCACACAATTCTTTTTTACAAACATTCATTAAAACAAAAAATGCCGGCAATGCCGGCATTTACAAAATAATTTTTTCAAAAAAGCTAAGATGGAATTAAAACCTTATTAATAACATGAATAACTCCATTGCTCTGATTTACATCTTTAATAGATATCTGTGCAACTCCTCCTTTAGAATCTTTAATCCATAATTTATTCCCTTTTCTCATTACGGTTAATTTACCACCTGCAACAGTTGTTAATTCAGCCGTACCGCCACCATCTTTTACCATTTTCATAATATCCTTTGAACTTAATTTTCCGGATACAACATGATACGTAAGGATGCCGGTTAACATTGCTTTATTTTCAGGTTTTACTAATGTTTCAACAGTTCCTTTTGGCAACAGGCTAAATGCTGCATTGGTCGGTGCAAAAACAGTAAAAGGTCCTGCGGATGATAATGTTTCAACAAGTCCTGCAGCCTTTACAGCAGCAACTAAAGTGGTATGATCTTTAGAATTAACTGCATTTTCAACAATGTTTTTTGAAGGATACATTGCAGCTCCTCCAACCATTACTGTTTTTCCCATTTGTGCAAACGATGCATTAACGAATAATGCTGTTAGGATTAATAATCCCATGTGTTTGATCTTTTTCATTTTTTTTTTTAAAAATTTAAGTTCTAGAATTTTTATTGTGCTTTAATCTACGTGACATGAAAAAGATTGGATTTGTTTTTTGCAAAAAAAAATTAAAGAGATAAATTATAAAGAGATAAAAGCAAAAAATGTATTGAAAAATTTCTGTAGAACTTAAATGAAAAAGAAATGAATTGAAAGAAATGAATTGAAAGAAAGAAATGAATTGAATTGAAAGAAAGCCCAATTGAATATTTGTGAAATCAAATTAAAGATAAAGAAGTAAGAAGTTAAAGATAAAGAAGTAAGAAGTTACCAAAATGAATTAAATCTTTGCGTGCACTATCATCTGATCCATGGTTGGAGTTGGACTTCCGCCGGCTTTTTCCATAGTGATTGCAAATGCCTGCGCTTTACCAAAAGTTTTCATTTTTTGAATATGGTAAATTCCTTTTTCCGTGGAGATCATTCCTGCATCAAGAGGCTTGCCATCAACAATTGCCCATAGCTGGTATTGCATACCGGCAGGGGCTTGCGGCAGATTTGTGGGATCAACATATACCTCGCCGGTATTTTTCATCCAAAATATTTTTGCTAATGCATCAGGTGAACGGGGGGTGCCATTTAAAACAACAGGCATAGCATTTTTATCAGTCATCACATCCATATCTTTATTCAGTCCATCTGCAAGTTGTTGTTGCTTTTGCAATTCCTGTTGTGCTACCTGCAGATCTTTAGATGTGTTTTTGTACTTGCTGTAATAAGTATAGTTGAGGATCAAACTACCTAACAATAAAATAATGCTTGCCGCTGCTGCCCATTTAAAATATGAAGGCATTGAATAAACGACAGCCCGTTCATTTTTCGCAGGCATTTTAATCCCCGAAGAAGTATCCTCCTTTGTTGATGATTGTAACCTTGAAAATATCTTTTCTTTTACTGAATCATCAGGTTGAATTTTAAATAATATTTTTTCTTTTAAAGCTTCCTCAGGTTGTATTGCTTCAGCCAATGCATACCTTTCTATTACATCCTGCAAATCTTCAATTTCTTTTTTCACTTCAGGATATTCTTTTATCCATTGCTCTACCTGCAGTGTTTCTTCTTCTGAAGCTAAACCTGTTATATATAACTCAAGCAAACCAGACGATATAATATCTTTTACATTCACTATTGATGTTGTAATAATTTTCTAAGTTCTAAAATAGCAGCACGCATCCGTGTCTTTACGGTTCCTAATGGTACGTTTAATTGTTTTGAAATTTCATCCTGGGTAAATCCCCCAAAATAAGCAAGGTCAATTATCTGTTTTTGGTCGTTTTTAAGAAGGGTTAATTGCTTTCTTATTCCCATGGCGTCAAACTTTTCAGCAGCATAAGTAGAATCGCTGAAATTATTTACGGAATTCTCATCACTGTGGATTTTGCTTTGTTTTTTGTATCCTTTACTCCGCATCGTATCTATGGTGAGATTTCTTGTTAGGTTTAGCATCCAGGTAAACAGTCTACCTTTCAAACTATCATAATTGGAAAAATTATTCCAGATTTTAATGAAAGCTTCCTGTAATATATCCTCGGCAAGTTCCTTTTCATTCACCATTCGATAAATAAGACCGAACAGAGCACCCGAATAATTATCATACAAATATGAAAATGCCTGCTGGTCATGCTGCTGCAGTGCAAATATCAATTCTTGCTCGTTATATTTTTTTACTTCTTCCAAAAATATCTTGATTAATTTCCATGCTTTAAAGATATATTTTTTTACTTAGATGGATTATAGATAAATAATAATCATAATACTAAAGCCACCTCATATACAGGGCTAAAAAGGTAAGTTTTTTTAGTTTCTATTTCCACACATTTAAAACGCTTTCTTATTCTCTCTCCTTTTTTAAAAATGCTTCCACTATTCACTTTAAAAAAACTTCCTGCAGGCAATTCTTCAATAAGAAAATATCCATCTTTTTTTAGATCAAATTTTTTTAAAGCTCTTGTCAAAACCGGATCGGCGCAAGTGGTTGCTGCAGGGTTTTTCAAATTAAGCGTCAATAATTTTTGTATTTCGGCAGGAAATTTTTTTTCGAGTATGAAGTCACTTAATATCTTACCATATTCTTCCTTCCATTCTTTTCCATGAGCCAGAATTTTATTTCCATATTTTTCATACGCAAGCAGGTGTGCAAGCTCATGTAATAAAGTAATTAAGAAAGAATATTTATTAAGATTACCATTAACGCTGATGCGATGATTTTTATCTAATACTTTGTTACGATAATTGCCCAGAATACTTTGGCGTTCCCTTGTAATTGTAAGATGAACTTTATAATACTTTAGGTAATGAGCCACTTCTTCAAAAGAGCCTTCGGGTAAAAATGAGCTGAGTGCGGTAAGGGGGGATTCTTTTTTAGGCATTTTTTTTCTTCCTGGCAACTTTCATTAATGCGGTTACTTCTATAACTGTGTAAACAATGTATAAACCCATAGCAGTAAACAATCCGGGTTTATTTATTTTATTTTTGAATAAAAAAACATAGATCAAAACCCCGATCATACATACAAACATTTTAAACATCATGGAGGCATAAACACCACGAACAAATGCCTGCGGATTGGGTGATAGCAATCCTTTTCGCTGCAGCATAAAGCCTCCTATACTTATTAAAAAAAGAAAAAGATTTGCCCATATTAAAAACTCCCTGTCAAACCCATGGATTTCTAAAAAGGCTTTGGCAAAAGCTATGATCAATCCATTTAAAATAATAAATACACATACTATAGGTATAAATGCTTTCCTTGATTCTGTGTTCATTTTCTTTTAGACGTGGCTTTTATCAATCTTGCTATCATTGCAATGAGAATTAGCAAAGGTAATATCCATACAAGCAAAGGAAATTTAATGTTTAACCATTCATCTGCCTTTAAACCTAAAAAAACTCCAATGCCCAAACTCACCAGAAGCTGCCCCCCTATCCCGGCATATTGCCAAAGCTGGGTAGTGCTTTTTTTATCCCGATAGTTATCAGGAGCAGGATTATTAATATCAGTCATTGCTTTTTTCCACTTTTTTTAATTTCAATAAAGTAGTATCCTGTTTTATCATTTCTCCTTTTAAAATTTTTTGAATATTGTCTATGTATTGCTGTTTGTAAATCAAAGCTCTTTCAATTGAATCAGTTTTTAATTTTAAGCCTTGGTATTCTTTAACTTGCTTGGCATCACCAAAACCGGGAATGTATAATTTTAACGGGGTAAAAGCTATTAGGGCAACCGTTAACCCAACCAGTACAACAAATAAAGTGCTTAAGGCAATATATACACTTATCCTGCTTAGTTTAAAAGCTGCTACTTCCTCGTATGTATCTTCATTCATTACTACAAGCCTGTATCTATTTCGTAAGCGGCGTAAAGCAGTGTTGGCATCAGGTATTGCCATGTTTTATTACTTTATTGGTTTATTGGTTTATTGGTTTATTAGTTTATTAGTTTATTAGTTTATTATTTCAAACTTTTTATACATATTAACTCATTAACTAATTAACTGATTAACTTTTTTTAGGCTTGTTAAAAATAACAAAGCAAGCTCATTTAGAGCTATTATAGCTTAAAATAACCGTAATTTTAAAATATTTTTGCTGAAAAGTTGTTTTATAGAATTACAATCTGATCCGTATCATATACTTACTAAAAATCATCATTATACATGCGCTGCCCGGCTTTAAGTTGTTCTCTTTTCCTTTTAATGTTTTTCAATTTTGTTCCTGCATTTAGCCAGTTAGGCAAAATCACTTTTGACCTTCAAAAGGATAAACCGGAAAAGTTCAAAAACAAAACTTTAAAATCAGAAACCACCGGAGATAAAAAATTTACTTTAAAAAAGAGAATTACACAAAACACAATATCGCATTACAATTATTATTTTAATGCAAATAATAAGCTTAATGCAGTAATTGAAAAAGCAAGATTATCAAACAAAGATGATTATGGCAAACTGCTTCCCTTTTATGGTTATTCTTTAAATACAACTGCTGCACAAAAAACAGAGCTTGATTCAGTAATTTACAAAGCCACTGCGGGTATACTTTTACATGATCTTAGAAGCGACTGGGTTGATAATTTATATCTTCTAATAGGTAAATCATACTTATTTCAAAAAGAGTTTGATTCTGCTGCGTTAACATTTCAATTCATTAACTATAATCTTTTTCCGCATAAAAAGAAGGATGATCGGCAACTCATAGTGGGAACTAATGAAAATGCAGGCGGAAATTCAATAAGTATTGCCAGCAACGAAAAAAGGTCTCTTGTTAATAAAGCTCTCTACAGGCCACCAAGTCGAAATGATGCATTAGTATGGCAGATAAGAACATTTATAGAACAGGAAGAATATACAGATGCAGCAGGGTTGATAAATACTTTACAAAATGATCAAAATTTTCCGACACGGTTAAGAGCAGAACTTGAAGAAATGAATTCATATTGGTTTTATAAACAAAAAATGTACGACAGTGCAGCCAACCACCTGGAAAAAGCCTTGTCAGTTGCAGAAGACAAACAGGATAAAGCACGTTGGGAATACTTGCTTGCTCAGCTGTTTGAAATTACCAGCCAGCCTGAAAAAGCTTCATCTTATTATACTAAAGCCATGAGGCATACTACTGATGTTTTGCTTGATATTTTTGCCAACCTGAGTAATGCCAAAATATACAGGAGTAACGATCCGAAGGAATTTAATAATACCATTGACAATTTAGTAAGAATGGCAAAGAAAGATAAATATGAATCTTATCGTGATATTGTATATTATTCCGCCGGCGAGCTTGCTCTTCAAAAACCTGATACGGCAGCAGCAGAATTCTTATTCAAAAAAAGCCTTACTTATAATGATTTAAACCTTGCCTATAAAAACAGGGTATACCTCCAATTGGCAGATATTTCTTTTAATAAAAAAGATTATAAAAAAGCTTCGGCTTTTTATGATAGTCTTAATATTAATGATGATGTATTAATTGAAAGGGCCAAACAAATTGCTGAAAGAAAAAAGGCCTTATCAAAAATTGTGGAGCACCTGAATATCATCGAAAATGAAGATAGTGTTCAACATATAGCTATGCTTTCATTTACTGAAAGAGAAGCATTTATAAATACCCTTTTAAAAAAATTGCGCAACGAAAGAGGGCTTAAAGATCTTGACCTTAATCCATCAAATCCTTCTTCAGTTTTTGATAATAATAAAAATCAATCGATAGATCTTTTTGGGTCCAATAATACAAAAGGCGACTGGTATTTTTATAATGCTTCAATGAAATCAAGAGGATTTACTGAATTCAGAAGCAGGTGGGGCAACCGTTTAAACATTGATAACTGGCGCCGTAATTCTGCGATAAACACTACTGTCAACAATACAGTAAATAGTCACCAAGCTCTTCGGGATAATAAAACATCCGGGATCAATACTGATTTGACTTATGATGGCCTGTTAAGCAATATTCCTCTTACTGCTGATAAATTAGGTGCTTCAAATAATTTAGTGGCTTCTGCATTATTTGAGTTGGGTAAATTATATCAGAATAGCCTTGAAGATTATAGCATAGCTGCGCAAACGTATGAAACATCGTTAACGCGATTCCCTAACAATTTGTATAATGGTGAATTGTATTTTAACTTAATTTATTGTTACCAAAAATTGGGTGTTCAGTCCAAAATATCTTATTATAAAAATTTACTTACTTCTAATTTTAAAGAAGGTAAATATACACAGGCGATAATTAATCCGCAGGCAACTAAGCCAGGGATAAAAGACCCGGCTGCAACCAAACGATATGAAAATATCTATAGCCTTTTTATTGAGGGGCAATTTGAAAAAGCTCTTCAGGATAAAAAAACCGCAGATAGTTTATATGGAAATAATTATTGGAACCCCCAATTATTATATATAGAATCAGTATATTATATAAAAC
>JBPCQG010000106.1:0-2559 GCA_050998315.1 Chitinophagaceae bacterium | reverse complement strand
GCAAATGAACTCCATCTATTTTCAATTCATCTAAAAATAAACTGCAAAAGCGTCCGAAGTTGCTGAATGTATAGTCAAAACTTTCCGGTCTGTCAGACAATCCCAAGCCAGGCAGATCAATAGCTATGGCTCTTAACCCTCGTAACTGTAGTTGCTGTACTACTTTTCGATAAAGAAATGAGGAGGTAGGAACTCCATGAATACAAAATACTATAGGTCCCATGCCTGCATCGAGATAAAAAGTTTTTAAACCATCAACCATTACATAGTTACCATTGCTTTCAGTTGGCTTATAATAGCCTTTGCTTCGTTTGACATAGTTTTAAATTTTCTATTTAAAGAAGAATAGTATTATGAAAAAAGTCTTTCATCTACCACCCAACATACTCCGGAGGTTTAATGCCCTTCAACCGTAAATACACGATCAACTGCCCAATATGATGTGTTTGATGGTCATGCATAAGAATCAGAATTTGTCGCCTCGATTTTGGTCCTGCAAAAAAAGGAACTACTTCGTCTAATTGTTTTGGCGTAAGCCGGTAATGAACAGCCAATGCCGAATCATAGGCAATACTGATGGTATTTATAATAGACTGTTTGCTTAAAACCTTCGCATCACTTTTACTATTCTGCTTACTCCCTGATAAGTAAGCAGAAGAAAGCCTGCTCATATTTTGCGCAATATGTAAAAGTTGTTCACCAAAAGTCATTTCATCCGGCACCGGTTTAAAATTGTATTGTTCTTCAGGCATTAGCTCTGCTACTTTTAATGCATAAGTCTTTGCATTCTTCCATTTTGCTGATAGCTGATTTAGTAAACTATCATTTGTCTGCGCTTTACCATTAACTGAAAATCCTATTGTCACGACCAAGAAAAAGAAAGTGACTTGTTTGATTATATGCATGATTTATAGATTACAAAAGGTACACTGAGGAACAGCGTACCTTATTTAAATAAAAGTAGTTTGGGTTTATTTCGTCCATTTCCTCGATTTAAAAATAGCATCTATTTCCGGATCAAATAAATGATTACTGTAGTTACTCATGATTTTTACCGCTAATGCAAGAATGATTTCCAAAATTTGCCGCTCTGAATATCCTGCTTTTAAAAACAATTCAACATCTTTTGCTGAAGGTCTTCCTCTTGTAATAAACATAGTTCGGGTAAAAGTGGAAAGAGCCCTTAACTTCTCATCTTCAATTTGCCTGCCCTCACGAATAGCATCGGTTACTTCTGCAGGAACTTTAGACATATGATCGGCTATCATGCTATGAGCAGCCATACAATATTCACATTCGTTTTCATAGCTGATGGTTAGAAATATCACTTCCTGCTCTGGAGGAGTAAAACCACTTTCTTTTCTAAACCGTTCATAGCCGTATAGGTAAGTTTCCAATACTCCGGGTGAGTTAATCATATAGGCATACATATTAGGAAGGCGCCCATTCTTCTCAATCACGTCTTCAATGACAGGCTTTCTTCGTTCATCGGCGGAGTTAAAATCCACTTTTGGTAATTTCATATTGTAATTCAAATCTTTCATATTGTTTTCTTTATTGTTCATTCAACTTCCAATTATAACTGAGATGGTCTATATCGGCATCCTTGTTTATTTTAACAGGCGAAAATCTGTTTAGAAAGTCAATAAGACTGCCATTCTTTGTAAAGTCTCCTTTAAACCATGAAAATATTTTAGAAAGTTGTAGCTTATCCTGGGTAATAATATTTTTAGATCTGTCTGCTAAAAAAGCTCTTCCCTGTTCATTAAGCTGTTCGTCTAATCTTGCAGCTTCATAAGCTTCATTCCGCAATTTAGGACATGAACGGGATGCGCAAACAAGTGTAAAATGAATGCGAGGGTCATTAAATTGTTTCCTGAATATGTCATGTTCTATCCGGTCAAGTTTCATGCCCTGCCCACCAATCTTAAAAAACTCTTTTGCCCAGGGAGTATTAACAAATGGAATTTGAATTGACGGACCTATATCTTTTATACTTTTGACAGGATAATTATCTATGATTAATTTTAAAGTGAAAGCATTGTAGGCATTGATCCAATAAGCTTTCTTCTCGTTATTACTCCATTTATCAGAAGGAGGGTTATCGCCTAACAATTTTAAATACGGTTCAAATTCTGCCTTGTCGTTTTTCAAACCTTTATAATTAACCAGGCCGCTGCTATTTACATACTTCTGTAAAATCTTTGTGTATAACTGATTTGACGGAGGATGATCAGAATTGCCTTTTGGTTGAGCGGTTGCGGCGATAACAAGAATTGTAAGTGCGCTAATAAAAAATATCAACTTTTTCATACTATAGTTTTTACATTTATCTATTAAATGAGTGAACACATTTTCCTGATTATATAGTCGCAAAATTTATAGAAACCTGACAAGCAGTGATGGATTAAATAAAAGTGTCGGTATTGCATTTCTTATTATCCTCACATATAGAAGCAGGAATAGAGTTGTTGTAAAGAATTAGTTTGAGAATGAGCAGTTTGGATATTAGGAATATTTTTGCATTACAGGGGATAAAGAGATGGCAACAAATTATAA
>JBPCQG010000051.1:0-7369 GCA_050998315.1 Chitinophagaceae bacterium | reverse complement strand
TTCCTTGACCAGAAAAGAAAACGGAAAGTTGCCGAAATGAAACGTCTTATTCATAAATTTAACATCACAACCAATGACCTCGGTTTACAACTTTAAATCAAGGACTTGTAAAAACGTTAGTCAGAATGTTAAACAGAGAGGTTAATGGTTTATTGAATAAAATCAAAAAAGTTCAGACCAATGCTAACGATTAACAATTACAAAAAGTTCAAATCATGAAAACAATGACTTGTAAATTATTGGGTGGGGCATGTGATAAGGAATTTCATGCTAAAAGTTTTGAGGAAATGTCCGAACTAAGCAAAAAGCATGGCATGGAGATGTTTCAAAAGGGTGATGAAAAACATCTTAAGGCAATGAATGAAATGAAAGAACTCATGAACACTCCAGAAGCTATGAAAGAGTGGTTCGACAACAAGAGAAAAGAATTTGATGCCCTGCCTGAAGATAAGTAACAATTGCGTCTGACAAAAAATTAAAAGTGCAATTAAAGACAACATAATACAAAAACACTGCACACAAACAAGGGCTTCTGCTATGGGCGGACAGAATGTTATTTCCCCACTTCGGCAATGCTCAACGTTATGCACAATCAAAAACTTTCACTATGACAAAAAGTAAAACAAATCTACCACACGAGTCTGGTGATTTATTTTTAACCGATGGTGGACTGGAAACGACTTTGGTTTTCTTAGAGGGCTTTGAACTTCCTTACTTTGCAGCCGTTGATTTACTGAAAGACGAGAAAGGATATAACGCTATCAGAAGTTATTATAGACGATACTTGAAAATTGCAAAAGATTTAAAAGCAGGTTTCATCTTAGAAAGCCCTACCTGGCGGGCCAACCCTGATTGGATTGAAAAAATTGGTTATCCAAAATCAGCAGTATCGAAAATTAATGAAAAAGCCGTTCAACTCCTGGTTGATTTGAAAAGTGAATTTGGAAATGAATTAAATACGATTATTATCAGTGGTTGTGTAGGCCCTCGTGGTGATGGGTATAGACCTGAAAATACAATGACTGTTGAAGAAGCTCAAAAGTATCATTCAGAGCAAGTAGAGGCTTTTAGTCATACGCCTGTTGACATGATTTCGGCCATTACTATGAATTATGTAGAAGAAGCTGTTGGCATTGCTCGTGCAGCGGGTGCTGTTAACCTTCCTGTAGTGATTTCTTTTACTGTTGAAACCAATGGTAAACTACCTACAGGAATGAGTTTAAAGGAAGCTATTGAGCAAGTTGATGAAAGTGTAGAAGAGCGTCCGCTTTATTTTATGATTAACTGTGCACATCCTACACACTTTAAAAATGAATTACAAGAGGGGCAAAATGAGCAATGGACAAAGCGGATAAAAGGAATTAGGGCAAATGCGTCTTGCAAAAGCCATGCTGAGTTGGACGAGGCCACAGAATTAGACAGGGGCAATCCGCAGGAATTAGGTGATGAACATAAAAGACTAAAACATACATTTAATCAGCTAAATGTATTTGGCGGGTGTTGCGGCACTGATGAGGAACATGTTCTTGAAATTGCAAATCAGGTTAAGACAGTTTAACATGACGGTGCATAACATGAGGCTCGGGACAAAAAACAATCGGTGGTGTGACGGCTTAATTGACGTTTGGCATTCCGCACTTATCAAGCGGTTGACCCAAGTGCAGGTTGAAAAAATGGAGGAAACTTTAGGTCTGGTTTCTGTTCTTCATTCGAAAGCGTCTAATAAAAATTATTAAAGACTGCCACACTGACCAAACCTTTGGGCAGCACAACACATTACTTCATTATCATTGCATATAATTACATAAAAAAAATACAGTATGACAAAGTTTATTCTTTTAATCGCATTTACTATTACTACCTGTGCGACCAGTGCACAGGACAACTCTAAAACTGAAGCTGAAATACGAAGATTGGAACAAATTGTGGTGACAGCCATTTTAAATGCAGACACAAATAGACTTAAACAAGTTTGGGCACCTGAGTTTTTGGTTAACAATCCAAGAAACGATATTTCTGGAAACCGGAATTCTGTTTTGCTAACCCAAAAAGCCGGCATGATTAACTATAGTTCTTTTGAAAGAGTTATTGAAAGAATGCAATTCCAAAAGAGTTTTATTATTACAATGGGACATGAAACGTTTATAACAAGAAACGATATTCCCGGTGCAAGAGCGGGGCAAACTTATAAACGACGTTTCACAAATATTTGGATGAAGAAAAAATGGGAAGTGGCAACAAACAGCAAGACATGCTTCAATAATTTGTCAATAAATAACAATTACTTTTCATTGTACCAGAGAAGAAGTACGGCACACTACCTGGGGTCACTGTTGCACAACAATCTGTAATTTGTTATTACAGGGATTCTGAAGCTTCTATGCCAGGTATATAATTCCTCTTTTACAAATATTTCTTCAGCCAGTCCTGCACCTCTTTATACCAAAATCGGCTGTTCTCCGGTTTTAATATCCAGTGATTTTCTTCAGGGAACACGATAAGTTTGCTGTGGACTTTTAACCTTTGCAATACACCAAAATTTTCAATAGAATTATTTAATGGCACTCTGAAATCTCTCTCTCCTACTGTTATTAAAACAGGCGTTTTAAATTTTTGTGCAAAACGAATAGGGTTTTGTTCTTTCCATGCTGCTGTTTGCACCCATGGTGCGCCTCCATTCATCACTTCACGCCCATACATAACGTCACTTGTTGCATATTGCGATTCGCTATTCACCATGCCTGCATGTACTATCAAACATTTATAACGCGTAGTAGTTGCCTGCATCCAGTTAGCTAGATGACCGCCATAACTGCCCCGCCTGCTGCCTGCCGTGAGCCATCAATGAAAGAAAAACGCTTTATGGCATCATCTGCTGCTTCATTAATTTCATCAGCCGGCCCCTTTAATGGATCGAACTGTATATTCTGCGAAAACTTTTCGCCATAACCTGTAGACCCAGTGTAATCCGTTAGTAGAACAATATATCCTGGTGCAGCTAATAAATAGTTCCAGCGATAGCCCCAATTGTCTTTCCATGCACCGGCAGGCCCGCCATGCATTACAACAAAAAGTGGATATTTTTTTGAAGCATCAAAACCTGCAGGCTTAACCATGGTACTTTTTATTTTTTTACCACGGCTGCTGGTGAACCAAATAATTCCAGGAGTTTGAAGATCTAACGACGCTATAGCTGTATCATTAAATGAAGTTATGTAAGATGCATTTTTTGTATTGCTATTTATTCGTACTATCTCAGCAGGCCTTGATGCATTGTCGTAAGAACTTACAATTACCTTTCCATCAAAAGAAGCACTAACGCCGGTGTATACTCCCTTTACTGATGTTAACTCTTTGGCTTCACCTTTTACGGCGTCCATTATTAAAATTTTGTCATTTGCCTGGTCTTCTACGCTCATTACAATTTTATTATCAGTTGTAACAACGTAACTATTTACAGGCCTGTCAAGTGTTGCAGTTAAAAATTTCTTGTTAGAGAAAGTTGGCCAATCATATCTTGTTAGTTTAGCAAGATTGTAAACTTTATTATTATTATTGGAGGATGCCTGGCAAAAAAGATATTTACCATCGGGTGAAAAAGATGGGCTGCCGTAATCATCTCCATCTTGTGTTAATTGCACTGCATCACCACCATTAATGGATAGTTTGTAAAGTTGACTTGTGGGATCAAGAAAGGCAGCACTGGTAAAATCAGTAGCCGCAGAAAAAATCACTGCTTTGTTATCCGGCGCCCAGCAAATGGAACCATTGAAGGCAAAACCATCTTTTACGGTTGCTGAAACATTAGTAAAAATATCCCTGGCAACAGATCCGGGCTCTATACTTTGCACGAAGGCATGGTTTTGTTTATCATCGTTCCATTGGTCCCAGTTACGAATAGGGAAAGAGGTATACACTCTTGCATTGTATTTTATTTTTTTTCTCTCTTCTGAAGTTTTTTTGTTAGCCGAATCCGTAAAGTTTCCGGGGAAAACCTTATTGGTAAAAAGTATCATCCTGCCATCAGGGCTCCATTGCGGGGAAGCAGCACCTGTAGAGATATTACTGAAGCGTTGTGCTTCTCCGCCTTCACGAATATTCATAATGTATACCTGCGGCAATTCATCATCTTCACGTTTGGCAGCAAAGGCAATGTATTTGCTATCAGGGCTCCATTTATAACCTGATTCAGAAGCTTTGCTAAAAGTTAGTTTTCTTGGTTTGCTGCCCCCATCAGCCGGTACTATCCAAAGATCGCTGGCAACATCCTTTTCAATGTACGATGGCTCTGTTAAGCTAAACACCACCCATTTTCCATCGGGGCTCACTTCCGGGGCGCCCACTTTTTTCATCATCCACATGGCTTCGTGGGTGATAGGTTTTTTTACCTGGGCATCTGTAATAGAAAAAATTAGTATTGATAAAATAGAAAATACAAACTTGTACATATGATTATTATTAGTGGTTGGAAAGTTAGTAATAAATTAAAAACCAGGGAGAAAAAAGCAATGTTTAACAGGATGTCGTTAACTAACCTACCTTCTGCTTGCGATCAACAAATTAAGGTCAGTGTATTTAAGATCGAAGCGTTGGCTTAAATGAAAATTGGTAAGCGAACCTTTAAATAAATAAATTCCACTGCGGATATTTATCTTATGCCAAACCATATTCTCAAAGCCGCCATCATCAGCCATCTCGAGCATAAGGGGCATCAATACATTACTGATAGATTGTGATGCTGTGCGGGCAAAACCACTTGGAATATTGGGCACGCAATAATGTATAACATCATATTTGCGGAAAACAGGTTTTTCATGCGTGGTGATCTGCGAGGTTTCAAAGCAGCCACCATGGTCAATACTTACGTCAACTATTACTGTTCCTGGTCGCATTCTGCTTACCATGTCTTCGGTAACAACAATGGGCGTTCTTCCACCAGATGATGACAATGCGCCTACAGCAACATCACAGGTTTTTAATTGTTTGCCTAAAATATTAGGCTCTATAACTGAAGTATACAAACGCATGCCGATATTGTTCTGTAATCTTTTTAACCGGTAAATACTGTTGTCGAATATTTTTACACTTGCTCCCATAGCCAAAGCTGTTCTGGCAGCATATTCACCAACAATTCCGGCACCTATAATTATAACCTTTGTTGGTGGAATACCGGAAATGCCTCCCACCAAAACCCCTTTACCATTATTTGCATTACTTAAATATTGACCGGCTATCAGCATTACAGCGCTGCCCGCAATTTCACTCATGCTGCGTACAATAGGGTTGTGACCGCTGTCGTCTTTCAAATTTTCAAAACTTAATGCAGTGATCTTTTTCTCCATCATCTTCTCCAGAATTTCCTGCTTCATTACGGTAAGGTGTATAGGAGAAATAATGAATTGATTCGGCTTTAGTAAATCAATTTCATGATTACTAACAGGGGCGCTTTTTACAAGAATATCACAATCGAAAACTTCCTTTTTTGTGTGAACAATCTTTGCCCCGGCCTCACTGTAATCATGATCAGAATAACTTGCACCTTGTCCGGCATTTGCTTCCATTACCACACTGTGCCCGTTATCTGTAAGTACTGATACTGCGTCCGGAGAGAGTGCAATACGATTTTCCTGGAAAGAAGTTTCTTTGGGAATGCCAATAAACAATTCAGCGCCCTTCGGTTTTATATCCAGCATTTCTTCCATCGTTTCATAAGTGAATGATGGAGATACGAAAGGTTTTGATGTGGCCATATAAAAATGCTACTAATTGAAATTAAGAATTAAAAATGAATTGTTATTACGGAAGTTTGCACATTAGTCTTCTTTTTGTTTCATTAACCGGATCAATAAAAACATTCACAGTGTGGGCAGGTAAAATTGAAAGTACCTTTTCGGGCCATTCGATAAAACATATATCCCCGCCGTAAATGCATTCTTCCACACCTGCATTTATAGCTTCCTCAACATCCTTTACCCGGTAAAGATCAATATGGAAAATGGTTTTATTTTTTTCTGTTTTATATTGATTAATGATAGAGAATGTTGGGCTGGAAACATTTTCTTTTACCCCAAGTTGTTTGCATACAGCCTGTATAAAAGTGGTTTTCCCGGCGCCAAGATTTCCATGAAAAGCAACAACAGTGTGTTGATCTAAAAAATCAATAAATTTTACCGCTGCATTTTCAATTTCACTCAAACTATAAATAGACTCCATGTTGCAAAGATAAATTCCACTATTAGCAAATGAATAATTTTTTGTGATACTAACACAAAAAGCATGTTTCATTTAATGGCACATCAAAAACTTCGTCTCTGATTGTGTTGGTTTGGGAAACATATTCCGGCATTTTATGTTGCCATAAACTTTTTAACGCGCCATCTCTTTGGATAAAATATTTTTTTATACCAGCCATAAAAACTATGCCTCAAATTATTTTCTACAATGAATTTTTTTTAAATAATTATCTGTTGATTATTCTGTATTATTAAATTGTGAATGCAATTGATATATTAAAAAAATATTGGGGGTATAACGCCTTTCGCCCGTTACAGGAAGAGATTATCAATTCAGTTTTGGATGGAATAGATACGTTGGCCTTATTGCCAACAGGGGGAGGTAAATCAATTTGCTTCCAGGTGCCGGCTCTAGCCAAAGAGGGGCTTTGTCTTGTTATCAGTCCTTTAATTGCCTTGATGAAAGACCAGGTAGAAAGCCTTAAGAAAAAAAATATTCCGGCACTCTCGATCTATTCCGGCATGAGTTTTTTTGAAGTGAAAAGGACTTTGGAAAATGCTGTTCATGGCAATTTTAAATTCCTATATGTTTCTCCTGAAAGATTAGAAACCGATTTATTTTTGGAATACCTGCCTGGCATGAATATAAATTTGCTTGCAGTGGATGAGGCACATTGTGTATCGCAATGGGGTTATGATTTCCGGCCGCCTTATTTACGAATTGCTGCTTTAAGAGAATATTTACCTGCTACGCCAATTCTTGCACTTACTGCATCTGCAACCAGGGAGGTACAAGACGATATTTGTGACAAGCTTACCTTTAAAAATGATAACAAACGGTTTCAAAAATCTTTCGAGAGACCAAATCTTTCTTACAGTGTTTTCAGTCCTTCTTCTAAACAAAATAAATTAATAGAAATATTAAAAAATGTACAGGGCAGCGGAATTGTTTATTGCAAAAGCAGGAAGCGAACAAAAGAAATTGCAGAGTTACTGAAGATGAATAACATTAACTCAGATTTTTATCATGCAGGATTAAAGAATAACGAACGCACAACAAAACAGGAAAGTTGGATAAAGAATGAAACAAGAATAATAGCCTGCACCAATGCGTTTGGAATGGGCATTGATAAAAG
>JBPCQG010000045.1:0-7264 GCA_050998315.1 Chitinophagaceae bacterium | reverse complement strand
CAATTTAGAGTTCCGGTTGCTGAAATAAAAGAGGTTAAATGGCCTTTAATGTTATTTGGATTGGGCTTTAAAGCAATGATCAATGGCCAGAAATACACTCTGACCTTTATGAAAGGCGCTTCTGATCCTGAATTGGATGATACAACATTAGACCAATTTTCAAGATTAACAAGTATTGGCAGAGGAGTGGATTCTATAGAAACATTGGCCAATTGGGGGAAGAGTAAACAAAGTGCTAAGCAGTGGAAAGCTGTACTGGGTGGATGATTACATCCTCATTAGTGCGTAATACAATTTTTAATCGGGTGATGCCACCGAAAGCGGAGAAGTTTCAATCTAAAGGAATTT
The DNA here is from genome assembly GCA_050998315.1 of Chitinophagaceae bacterium. GTDB lineage: Bacteria > Bacteroidota > Bacteroidia > Chitinophagales > Chitinophagaceae > Ginsengibacter. The sequence continues at coordinate 6,916 of JBPCQG010000045.1, read as the reverse complement.
TTTTAAAATCTTTGAGTTATGCTTTCTGCTTTTTTCAAAAACCATTGAAGAATCTTAATAAAAATTGTGTCAGAGTGGAATGGCTATGTTGTTGCCTGGCTTCGGTTGTTGGTCACAAGACCAAACAACGGCTCTGCTGGGGAACACCAAGGGCGAAGAGGTTTTTAAAAGTTAAACCAACTCTTCTTTTCTTTTGATCCTTCTGTTTCTTTGAAATTTCCATTTAGCGCTTTCGCACACATCATTCCAATTGCTTCAGTAAGTTCCGTTTCAAAAACCCGAGTTACATCGCTATACCCAGTTTTGGCATGTATCAATTCATGAATCAAAACACCAGAATAGCTTTCAAGATTATTCAATATTTTTCTTGCTACAACAACTGAATTCGTTTTGGAATCCCAACATCCTAAGGTATCTACTTCACTAAAGAAATCTTTTTTCATTGTTGAAGAAATTTTTATCTCCTGCACCTTTTTTGGTAAGCCGCCAAATAAATTAATGATTCGACTCGTGTAGTTATAAATATTTTTCTCATTTTCACTAAGTTGATTTTCTTCAATAAAATTAAATTCATAACTATCATTGTAAATATTTATGAATTGAGACATATCAACTATTGGATTTCCGCCTAAGTCAGAAGATCCTTGAACTTTCAGTTTTAAGGATTCTGGAATAATAATTATTTCATGTCCACTATTTTTTGCCTGATCCATCATATCAGGGTGCTGCATTGCTTCAAAGGAACTTACAAAAACATACTTTCCCTGTTGATTGAGAATCTTTACAGAATATTCTTGAACGTCAATCCATGTTAATTCATCATGAGCTGTCCCTTGATTAATATTTTGCAAATCTTTCGCAAGGATTTGAGCAACATCTTTAGAGCTAACTCCTAAAAGGATTTTTTTTATTGTATCCGTATATGCAGTGCGTCCAACATTTGTCCTTTCTCTATTAAGTGCCTTCTTGATAGCAGCATTTAAAGCAGTGATATTGTAACTAAAGAGAAAATTTTCTTCTTCAGCGACTTTTACTCCGTTTATATATATATTTCCTACCTGATCTTTTTTCTCAATTATTTGCCCTGCTTTAGTAGTTTCAATTATGCGTTCTCCCGAAAATTTTAAAAAAAGATTTTTTGCATTTTGAATATCTGTATCTGTTACTCCATTTAAGATAAATTTAGTTCCCTTAATTTCTGGCTCACTTGGTTCATTGATATTTGCATGAAGCGTAATGAGGTATAATCATCAAAGTAAGATTGGTAATCTTTAAGAATCTGATCAATGTTCCCATTGAATTCGGTTAGCGTTTCAAAAACTCTAGTTTGAAATCCTATCGCTTCAACTATTTTTGTATCATCCTTGCTTTCAATTTGTTTCAACACCACTGAGACATCTTTAAAAGATTGAATTGTGAGATTTAGAACCAAGGGTTTAATTACTTCGTTGGCAGCCCTTAAGAATTGCTCTGGTGAGTATGCGTTTGCGCCAAAGTTTTGAAGTATGATCGATTGTTGCGTGCCTTTTTTGTTATTGAAGTTTTATGCATTAATTATTCTTTTAAATCTACCCGCATTCTTTTTTAATAAGTTTCGTAAATTTCCAACCTCAGTGAATCCAATAATAGCTTGCAATTCATCAAGTTTTTGTTTCTTACTTGCGATGATAAAACGAACTAAATCTGTATATCTAAGAATTAGATTTTCTGTTTGAGATTTTTTCAAATAGGTTTCATATTCTTGGCTTTTATTTGATGATGAATCCGTTAAGTTTCCTTTGATAACTTTTATACAGTCAAGTTTTGGATTTGTATAGCATACTTCAAGAGATGAATCCTCTTTTTGCTCAATAAAAATATTTCTCAACGCATCTTTTCCTTTATGTCTTCCAATTTCTTCATTGGAAAGATGTTGTATCTGATCATAGTAAAGCCATTCCATTGCATCAGTTAATGAACTTTTTCCAGTTCCGTTGTCTCCATAAATTAAAATGGATTTTCCGTTCAGCTTTAATGAAAAATTTTCTCGAATGCCTCTTATTCCTTTAAGATTTAAAGCTTTAATTTTCGTTTTCATTCTTTTCGATTTTGTCAACTTCTCTCTGCAAAAAATCATCAAGGGCATTTTGAAGATTAGTATCTGTCAATTTATTCTTTCCATACAGAGAAACAAGAATATCAACTGCGCTTTTATCCGCATTTTCTACATTATAGATTTCGGAAAAGAATTCATCAATGACCTCCTTACCGCTTTTAATAGAATCATTCATAGTTGTAATATTTAATCAAAATAATTCCAATCAATAACCAGTTTTGCATTAACAAACTTACCTAATATTTCAAATCCAGATTTGTTGTTACAGATTGGATATACACCGTATTTATCAACGAAGTCAAATATAAAATATGCTTCAAGATTCTCAATACTGAAGTCCCAAAACTTCCTCAACATTTCAAACGGAATAAAAGTAAAAAATAGGCTATCAACTTTTCGGTAATTCATTAATCCAATATTTTTTGATTTTCCTTCAAAATGACCTGTTAGCCTGCTACTCATACTGTTTGTTTTCTTTTCGCTCATTCCAATATAAATCAATCGGGACTTTTTATATGGATATTGTATCAGTGTGTCTTTAGTGAAAATAAAATATAATCCGACTAACCTCTTTAATGGTTTTATATTTTGAATTTTAAAACTCTTTGGTAAATCAAAGAATATTTTTAATTCTCTTTCTTCAATGTTCATTATGTTTAAGGTACTAAAGTTTTTTATTCAAAATTTAATAAAGGGAATTGTTTCATTCAATAATCCCGATAGCTCAATACAAATACATGATCTAGACAGAATATCAAATTCCACAAGTATTAACTTTTTAATTTTGATGAAATAAAAATTAGAGAAACTTATTTACAACTATTTTTTAAACTTAGTAACGAAATGAAAATGTCAGGTGGTTTGGCCTAAAATTATAATTCTATCTTTTCAAAGAGATCCTCAAGACATTTGAAATAAATTTTTATGAACAATTATGGGGAAATAGAAGCATATAATTTGATAGAATTTTGGGAAAGCATTCCAGTATCAAAAAAAGAGATAATAATAAATTTTTATAGAAATAGTGGTGGTATGTTCGATTTTAGAGAAGTCTATTCAGGACCTATAAAATATAGCGTTGAACATGGACCAATTTATATTCTTGATCTTTTAATTGTAGGGAATGATATCGATATACTTGATTTATGTTTCGATAAATTCCTTACGTATGATGAAGTAAATTACTTTAGTAATTCAATATGGGCAGAAAAAAGAGTGGGATATTATGAAGAGCTGATTGAATATTTAAAAACATGTAATGATAGACAAGAATTAGTTGAAAATCTTGGAAGAAAAAGTAAGGCAAATATTTATTGGAAAGATTATTATTTCTTTTTGAGCACTTGTGTGAAAGAATATTATAGATACTTTCATCAAAGGATGATGTCTGATAGTAAATTTATTAATTGCTGTAACAGAATTTTCAATCATGGAGCAGAAATAATACCTAATCTTAAATTATTAGATTTATTTCCAGTTAGAAGTTTATCGCTAGAACAAATGGGTGTTTATCTAGAAAAGAAAAAATTGTTTATTGAATGTATAAATTTAATGGAACGAGGAAAGCAAGAAGGGTGGACAAATGATTTTGATAAAAGAGTATTGAGATGTAAAAGTAAAATTGAAAATCAAAGTTCAAAGGCTGCCGGATAAAAGCCTATCGTGTACCCACATCTCTTTGAATAGATTTTGTAGTCTTGTGGTATGCACAAAACAGATTACACCCATTTATTCAATGATAAGCGTTTAACTGTAAGAGGACATAATCTATTAAGCAGCCTCTTTAAAGTTCCTACAAACAGCATTCAGTCCTTATCTTTCACACGAGCTGAGCAGAAAGCTTATTATCGGTTTTTAAATAATAAGAAAGTTGACGAAACATCACTTTCAGAGGAACTTGGTTTACGTTGCGGAAAAGCTGTAAAAGATAGAGTAGTTCTATGTATTCAGGATACCACAGAAATTAATTTAGCCTCCCATACTAATAGGTTGAAACCGAAAAGCGGACTAGGTCCGATTGATGCTGTTAAGAAAGGAATTGGTTTTAAAATACATCCTTGTCTTGTTGTAGATGCCGCTACCAGCTTTCCTTATGGATATGCTGGTATTGATATATATAACAGGACAGAAATGCAAAAGATGCCGTATCATAAACTGAGAAGATTATCCATAGAAAACAAAGAATCCGGTAAATGGATCAGAGGCAATCAAAGAGTCCGTCAATATCTTCAGGAAGCAAAATCAGTTATTATTATACAAGACAGAGAAGGTGACATCTATGAGCAATTTACACAAGGCTCTCTGGCACAAAATGCCCATTTACTTGTGCGATGCAAGTATAATCGTTATCTATCTGATAACGATAAGTTGTGGGATGTTTTGTCACAAAAACCGGTGGCAGGAATGTACCGAACTATTATAGAAGCGGACGGTCATAAAAAAGCTGCACGCAGAGAAGCTTTGATGGAGGTAAGAGTTGTGAAGGTTAAATTCAGACGTCCTGAAAAAAAGATAGAAGGAACAGATGCTTTGTCAGCAGAAGTATATGCCATAGAAGCAAAAGAAATAACAGAAAATATAAAGGACCCTATTCACTGGCGCCTGCTCACAACTTGGCCTGTAGAAGATTTTGATGCAGCACAACAAATAATTAAGTGGTACACATGTCGCTGGATGATAGAAGAAATATTCAAAGTATTAAAGAAAGAATGTTATCATATTGAAGGAAGTGAACTGGAGCAGGGATGGGCAATCAGAAAATTAAGCATTATGATTTTAGATACCATTATTAAACTATTCCAAATGCTGATTGCTTATAATACAGAAGAAGGTGATAATCCGATAAGTAGCAGCAGCACTTTTAATCAGGAAGAAATAAAATGTTTGAAAGTAATAGATAATCAAATGCAGGGAAGAACAAAAAAACAGTCAAACCCCTATTCAATAAAACAATTGAAAGGTGCTGTTTGGGTAATAGCCCGAATGGGTGGATGGAAAGGATATGCATCTCAGCGAAAGCCTGGTGCAACAACATTAATAAATGGACTGCAAAAATTTTATAACTATTATCAAGGGTTCTCTTTGCAAAGAGATGTGGGTACACGATAGGATAAAAGCGGAAAGCCTGCGCAGCAGCTTGAAGCGAATAGCCGGAACCCCAATATGAATTTTCATAAAATCATTATCTAACTTTCTTATGAAATCGGTGCTTTACAAGCCTTGCTTCAGAATGGTGCATTGCAGCCCCTCCGCGAACTCTGGTAGAGATGTATAAAATGGAGTATGCTTATCGCAGGCATACTCCAAGTGAAAAATCAAATGGTGATCCCAAGTTTTTATTTTGGGAATCCCGAATGGAACAATCTTCTTCTTAAAGATACATTTCACTGCGCTGATTTCTTTTTTTTCACTTTAAATTTTTTGCAAATGAAAAAACAAAACAGTATTTCAATGGCTGTTGTTAATGCGCATGCAGCAGGCATTGATATAGGTTCACGGCAGCATTATGTAGCTGTTGGGCAACAGCCGGAAGATGTACGAACTTTCAATGTGTATACCAAAGACCATGAAGCAATGATTGCCTGGCTGAAACAAAAAAGTATAGTTACGGTAGCATTGGAATCAACGGGAACCTATTGGCAAACTTTATTCAGCAGCCTGCAAGCTGCAGGTTTTGATGTAGTATTAAGCAATAACTATATTAAAGACCCACAACGAAAAACGGATACCAAAGATTGTCGCTGGTTACAGAAAATGCATACCCTGGGTTTACTCAAACATTCATTTATTCCAAATGAAGAAATTGCTCAATTGCGTAGCTATCATCGTCACCGCAGTAATATAGTTAGGGCTGCCTCAGCCCATACCCAGCAAATGCAAAAAGCTTTGCGATTAATGAATCTTCGCCTGGATGTGGTATTATCGGATATAACGGGTGAAAGCGGAATGAAAATAATAGAAGCTATTATATCAGGGGAAAGAAGTGGCGGGGAACTCTCAAAATTGACCCATTATAAAGTCAAAAAATCAAAAGAAGAAATAGCCGATTCCCTTCAGGGTAATTGGAAAGATGAGCAATTGTTTATACTTGAAGATGGTTTGGAAGCTTATAAAAATTGCCACAAAAGAATAGCATCGTGCGATAAAAAAATAGAAGCATTATTACTGTTAATGACAAACAATGTACGGCAGGAAGAGCAGCAAAATCAGCAGGATAAACAAAAAACAATTCCTGTAAAAGTTAAAAATAAACGTTATAAAAATGCGCCTGGCTTTAATGCCGCAGCCATAAGCCGTGATTATTTTGGTGTTGATTTATTAAATATAGAAGGCGTAGGTGCTAATACTATCCTTACTTTTATAGCCGAAGTAGGCAATGATATTTATAAATTTCCAACGAAGAAAAATTTTACCAGTTGGTTGCGTTTGGCACCCAACAATAAAAAAACGGGCGATAAGGTAATATCTTCCCGAACGCCCAAAGGCAAAAATATTATGGCTAATGCCTTTAGAGTAGCTGCCAACACCATTGCACAACGAAAAGACGGGGTATTAAAAAAAATATTTAGTAGGATAGCATATAAAAAAGGAAGGTCGGCAGCCATCACGGCTGTGGCAAGAAGACTGGCTGAAATTTTTTGGATAATGACTGTAAAAAAAGTACCCTATCAACCAAAAAATGAAGAATTGTATGAGGCACAGGTAAAGAGAAATGTTATCAAAAACATACAACACAAAATGAGGAGGCTTGGCTTAACAGTAGAAGATGTTATTGTAGCAACAAATTAAATTACAGAGAGTTGAAATTTGTTAGATGGAACT
>JBPCQG010000012.1:0-3187 GCA_050998315.1 Chitinophagaceae bacterium | reverse complement strand
ATAATCCAAATATATTCCCTGGGCTCCTGCATTAATAAAATCATTAGTACCTAGCTGAGCTCCAACGGCATTTAAAATAATATTACCAATTATTTTTCTTCCATAATTATCAGCTGCACCTGGGGTCCCATTTGAGGTATATATTCCACCTCCATCATCTTTGTTTATCGCATAATAACTGATTAAGTTATTTTTTACGGTAATTAGGTTTCCGGCAAAGCTGATAGGTACATACCCTGTATTTACAATTTCGTTGTACTCGATCAGGGTATTGGGGCTGTTAGTTACAATAAGAGCCCTGAAGGAACTGTTATTTGCCCCCTTCACAGCATGAGCGCCCATGCCATGGAACATACCGGTATTTAGAATTTTGTTGTATCTTATAATTGAATTATCGCAAGCATACTCTAAATCAATACTTATATTATTGGTATGGTCGATTATATTGTTTACCAAAGTCAGGTTCTGAGCATCTGCTGCAATAATGGCATCGGTGCCCGAAAAAAGGATATTGCAGTTTTTTATCTGGATATTTTGTGCATAATAAATATCAAATGTTTTTACGTTACTTCCGGTTAAAGTCAAGTTGTCAAATACAATATGGTTTTGATATTTTGAAGTAACCAGGGTATTAACGACACTTGCTTTAACGTCACCAGCAGGTCCACCGGTACCAAAGAAAACAGCCAGTTTCTTTGAGGAAGCATTGTAGCTCCACTCCCCATATTGATCAAGAGTTCTTATATCATTTTGAATAAAATAGCCAAAGGCATCGGTTGCTGGCCAGTCAACGGATGAATTATAATAAAGTGTATTTCCGGAATGAGCTATAATAAGGGCCCTATCCAAAACGGAACGCTGATTACGAATAACTACTTCTGCTCCCGTCCAGTTGGGATAGGAACTCAGTTGATAATCGGTAATGGAGGTATTAGTTACATGGGATTCATAATTGAAATATCCATTGTTGGGTGCATCACTGTTGGGGTAGCGCCCCATGGCATACTCAGTTCCGCTAATCGTTAACATATTTACCTGTGTACCCAAGGAAGGAGCATAAGTTTCCCAGATGCCATTACCTAAAGAATACCAATTGGACACAGAAGTAAAACCTGTTATCTCAGGATTGGCACCTGCACCATAGGCAGACAGAGTAATAGGCGCACTTAAGGTACCGGATTTATTTACGGTGATAGAACCAAAGAAAGTCTCTCCCCTGTTAAAGAAGATATTATCTCCGGGAGTAAGGGTGCTGAAAATAGCATTAAGCTTGGTTAGTGTTTTCCAGGGTGTTGCCGGATTTTGAGCCAAAGTACTACTTCGGTTGTCATCCCCGGAAGCTGAAGAAAAATAATAGTTTTTTGCGTAAGTGTTTTGGATGCCTAACAAGGCAATAATAATTAAAAAAAATTTCATGAAATTTAGGAATTTTAAGATGTGAAATGATTAGTTTAAAAGCACGCGAATTTACAAAAAAGATATTTTGATTGATCACGAGGATATAAATCTTAATGTTAAAAGTTCCGAAAATAGCTGTGCTTATTTTAAGCAAGTTGTTTTAGTAGAAGTTGCGCTATAGAGAGATAGTTATTAGTTGTAAAAAAGGAAAGGTATAAAAGAATTGTGACTATGAAAAAATAATTTTAATAACAATATTTAGAAAAATGTGGAAAATAGATAAATACTAATAACCTATTGCATCTATTGTAAATCTTTCGCCTGCTTCTAAAGAATGAGGGATAAAATTTAATATTGTCTCATAATAATTTTGTCCCTCCTAACGTTGAATATTTATTTTAGTTTTACAAAAAATTGCTTAACCATTCATGAGCGCCCGTGCAGCTACTTTCCATAGTTTCTCTTTTGCTGTATTTGATTTTATTGTTATTAACCTAACATATTTTTTATTGGCAGCTGAGATTACAGGGGTGAGCTTGAAATTTCCATACCTGATTCTTGGGATTGTGATAAACATAAGCTGGGTTATTTCAAGTTATATAGTTAGATTATATATTGGCGAACACTACACTAATTCACATTTTTTTAAACGGACTGTTCAAGCCTTTTTTTTATTCATTGTAATTGTAATATCATTTATCTTTTTTTATCATTTTGATTATTCGAGATTGTTCGTGCTAATTATGTTTGTATTATTCTTCTTAATCCTATTAATAAGCCGCACAATTCTATTAGGGATCAGCTATTTTGAAAATCAATACACTATTGAGAAAAAAGTTATTTTAATAGGTTGCAACGACAGCTCAAAAAGATTGATTGAACATCTTAAACCTCTTAAAGAAACAAAAATTTATGGATGCTTCCATAGCGCAGACGAGATAAATTTTTTTACAGATATTCCTAGTCTGGGAATTGTGCAGGAGGCTGTTAATTATGCTGTAAGCAACAATATTGCCGAAATATATTCGACAATATCTCCTGAAAAAGAACCGGCACTTTATGAACTTGCTGAGGAAGCAGAAAAAAATTTTATACGATTTAAATTTGTACCTGATTTCGGAATATTTGTAAATCGCAGAATGCATGTAGAGTTGGAAAGAGACTTACTGTTTTTATCAACAAGGCCAGACCCATTGGAAGATAAACAGGAAAAAATTAAAAAAAGGCTTTTGGATATTATAGTTAGCATAACTGTTATGATTTTAATTTTATGGTGGCTCATTCCTATTATTGCGTTTCTTATTAAGTTAGAATCCAAAGGACCGGTATTTTTTAAACAATTGCGATCTGGTAAAAACAACAAGTCATTCACCTGTTACAAATTCAGAACTTTAAAAATTAATACGTTTTCTGATAACAAGCAAGTAACAAAAAATGATAACCGATTCACTTACATCGGAAAGTTTTTAAGAAAAACAAATATAGATGAGCTACCACAATTTTTTAATGTATTGGAAAATACTATGTCAGTAGTAGGGCCCCGTCCGCATATGCTGTTGCACACAGAGGAATTTGGTAAAATTTCTGAACACTATATGGCACGTCATTATTTAAAACCTGGTATTACAGGCTGGGCACAAATTAACGGCTATCGTGGGGAAATAAAAAGTAAAGATTTATTATTAAAACGAATTGAACATGATATTTGGTATATGGAAAACTGGAGCATGTGGCTTGATTTGAGAATTATTTTACTTACTGCTCTTAAAGTAATTGTGTGGGATAAAAA
>JBPCQG010000469.1:0-5513 GCA_050998315.1 Chitinophagaceae bacterium | reverse complement strand
TGTTTCTCTTATGGAATAATCATTACCAGTATGTTCATATTCATTTGACCTGAATCGTAAAACACTGTTATCGCTTAGAATGCAATTGTGAACAGTACCAAGCTGATTGATCTTTTCCCTTGATATTTGATTTAATAATAAGACTCCCATTAATCTTGGTAAATCTCCCGGCATCATTCCGTTGCAGGTGTGGAGTTAAACATTTTATTTAATAACTGGCGATCAAATACAAACTGATCCGGCATTCATACGTACACGTGAAAATATGAACGAATTTGGCGGATGTGCAAGGGCTGGTAAATCTGTACGTAATGCATTGGCTTCAATTGTTTCTCAAATGTCCGATAGTCAATTGACAGGAAGGTTAACGGGGATTATGAAAAAAATAAATCTTGAAGATCAATCAGAAGCCAGAGGTTATCGTGCAATTCTAATTTCTCAACAAAGACAATATTTGCAGGCTTTACAGTTTGATAAGAATGTGAATTTTGATAGTGTATTTTCTGCACCTTATACAAATTCTCATGTTGCTGCAAGAAATGAATCAACCTTAGCCGTACCGACTTTCAATCCCCAAAGTTTTATTTCTGCTCCGGCTGGCGCAACTCATTTTAGATTGTTATCTGCATTAGCTGTTGTATCTGATTTTGAATATGATACTAATTCAGGTGACTATGTACCTATCGACAATGTGAACAACGAAACAAGTGTTGTTACATATTCTGATTATCTGGATTTAACAGCGCCCGTGCCTGTGCAAAGTATTGTTACAACATTAGCAGGTGGTCCGACTTTGGGAACTGATGTAAGTGTTTTACAATGCACAGGCATTGAATTTTTTCAAAAAGTCGGCGCTAATTACTATTTGTTTTCTTCCGGTAACAGCTTAAAGATTTCTGATATTTTCTAAACAAAAATATATCTGGTGACCGAGCCCTGTTTCTACAGGGCTTTTTTTGTTTATATATTTTTTTCTATAAGGGCGGCTCATGGTGGGATTAACCATGACTTAAAATAGGGTCGAGGACGGAAAAGCATTAAAATAAGAATGCAAGCCCCTAAAAGGGCAATGCACTAAGCTGACGGCGACCGGAAGGAAAACAATGAATGAACCAACCCGAAGAGCCTAACTGAAAAACACGAGTACCACGATAACGATAATAAACATAACGCCTGCCGAGATGCCTACTAAAAACATAAGATGGCAAAACAGGAACAGGAAAATTAGAACTGCTAAAAGGGCAAACTGATAAATGCGGACTGGTGATGATGCGAAGTTGCTTTTGCATAATGTAAATTTTTATAAGCATCTCTCCAGTGAAGGCAGTTTAAAAACCAAAAGGAAACGGAATAAATGAAAGCTTTGTGAGTTTGCTCTGTGTTTATGCCGTAGTCTTTTTGTTTTTTATCCAGGCATTGCGCAAAGCCTGCCGAAACTATTTTTGCTTAATAAAAATCACAATTAGCAAAACAATTCATCACAAAGTATTTTGATATTGTGCCTGTTTAAATATGTTCTAAATGAACATAGAAATTTATTTGAACTGCTTAGGCAACTAACAGCGCAAGTGAATTAGCATTTCCAAAAGGAAACGGAATAAATGAAGGGGCTGTGAGATAGGGATGTGTTTATGCCGTAGTCTTTTGGAAACCCAAAGGGCTTGTGCTAATGAGCGGGCTATCTTTGCTGATGCAGTGAATGAGTAGCAAGAGTTGGTAACGAATTGTCCCAATTCTTTTTTTAAATGCGCTTCTATGTCTCTTCTTACGGGACCGTATTTATCTATGGCATCAATTATTTGCTGATGAGTATGTTTAGGAAATTGCGAATGCAAATATTCAACTTCGCTTTTGTCCTTTGAATCTACTTTTGAATCATCCCGACCATCTTGATTGTTTTTATTATCTGACATAGTTTTTAATTTTCATGCAAAGTAATATTTTTTTGTACAGCCTTTGTGTAGAGCAAAAAGGTAATAGCGCCTGCGGCAAAAAGGAAGTAAAGGATAGCCGACGAAAGGAGGCTTGCAGATGGCGTGCCGCCAACAAAGCCAATGGAAGGAGGCACGACTGTAATTGGCTGCGTGCGCCTGCGTAGGTGGTAACCACAAAGCCCTGAAAGGGCGGTGGGTAGCTACGTTATACGCAAGGCTTTGGCGTATTTTTTTGTTTCAATAAGCAATGTGTATGGCTTACAAAAAATATGACAAAGCCGAAGCCGACGCAGGCAGCAAGGCACGCCAAATTATAGGCAGCGGATGGACTTAATGCGACTAAAATGAATGTAGGACATAGTGGAGCGGAATGCAACCCGGTGAGTATTGTAGCTATGGCTTTGCGGAAAGGAATGTGCATACCCGCCTGTGTAAGCTATTGTGAATAGTGGCGGGATGCCATGACTTGAAGCAAAATATTTAGCTGCGAACGTGGTGTAATGAAGCGTAACGAAGGACGAAATGAATGAAGTGGCATGAAGGACACAAGTAGCTGCCCGAACGAAGGCTGTAGGAGCAGCAAAAAGTGTGACAAACTGCGTAGCGATAGCGAAGCACCCGAAGGGCATTGTCAGCTTTGCCAATGCCTTAAAAGGTTTTAAAAGATTTATTGGCAATGCTGCAATGGTTTGGCGCATCTACTTGCCGACAAAGCCGTAGTAAGACCTTATTACCTTGCAGCGTGGGTTCTGTGAGTAGGGTATTATTAAGTCCAAAAAATTCCATCGCTCGGATGATACTCTGCACCCATCATACCTTGTAATGGTACTAATTCAAAGGCATCAATGAAATCTTGAGGAATTTTATCGGGATTATTTACAGGGATAAACACTTTTGGTGGAAAGGTATTCCTGTCCGTATAATCCATAGCGTTATTTAAATTATCCATCAATGGAATATCAGCGGTTGCTCTTTTTAGTTGATGCATGTGTCTTAATAAAACTATATTATCAAGATGAGAAAATTTAATTGGCTGTCCTTCTTTGTCCTTATGAAATGAGTTTTCTGTTAATAATCCTGAAAATGGCGAGTTTAATGCTGTGATAGGTTCATAAATAAAATCATCCCAAACAATAAATAAAGCACCAAAAAAAGGTTTTAATGAATGTTCTTTGAATGAAGCAAACTTTTCGTTAGCACTGATCAAAAAATCTTTTACAGGATTATCCCTTGGAAGAGTAATTTTTTCATTATGCATTTTTTTTGCAATTTCTAAAACTTGCTCGCTTCTGGCAGATAACTGAAATGGATTCTCATTTCTTTTTTTAATATGCTCAACCAATGATGGGCATTTCACTTCAATTCCAATAATATACTTTGGCGTATCAATGGTTATTTCTGGATTTTTTTTACTCTCTCCAATATAAGGTTCCAAATGGAATACGGTGCCTTCCTCCCAATTAAAATCTACAGCTTTTTGAATTACAAATAATTCTGCAAGTCTTTGAATTAATTGTTCGTAATGCGGCAAATATTTCACCGATCCAGAAATGGAAGCTAAATCATCAATAAATTTAAATGCAAATCCAGGGATAAACCGTTCAACTTTTATACAAGAGTCAACAATTGCTTTTGCAAATGGATGTTCCAACTCTAAATTGTAAAAATTAAAATGATACGTGAACCAATGCCATTTTTTGATTAGATCGCTTTCAATTATCTTTTTAATTAATTCTTTTTTTTCCATATTACAAAAATGCAACTAAAAAATAATGCAGAATTGTTCTAAAGGGAATGTACAAAAAATCATTGCTAATTTTTGCAATAAAAGTTAGCAGGAATTATGGGATGTTCAGGTACGTGGATTATGGCAAAGTGTGAGATAGTAACTCTTGCAGCGTGACCAATTCTTCTTGCCACTTTTGACCTCAGTTTTTCTTCTAAATCTTCTAATGGACCTAAATCCGTTATCCATCTAAGAGAAAAGTGCCAAAAGTTCCATTTGGTTGGAGTATGCTTAACAATGCATGTAGCTTTAAAAGGGTCTTTACCTCGGGTATAGTCAAAAGGGGTATTATCGAGTTTATTAATAGGAGCACACCAAAAATGCTTATCAGTATTATTTATAAAATCTATTTCAAATTCGGGAGAGTCAACTATTTCATCAGGTTCGCAATATTCACCATATTTTATTTTCCCTTCTTTCGTAAGATCAATATATATATGCCCTATGTTATAAATACCTAACAGGCTCATTGATAAATCATCAATTCTTTCTTCAGGACTACAAACATATTTTATAACTAATGAGTTTGTTTCTTTATCCCAAAAGAGTTCTTGATTATTAGTATTGATGGTTCGTATTAGATAGTAGTCAGATAAACTACAATCTATAAACTTGAAATTTGTATTCGGCAAAATTTCTTGGGGATAATTCATCCTATGCCAACTGACGTATCTTAATATTTTTTGAAGCCATGAACTTACTAAATGCATCAATAACTTCAGCAAGTTCGCCAGGATGATTAAATACTTTTTCATCGTCCATGAAAATAGTAATTATTGCTTCATCATTGTCATTAAAATCGTCAATCAAAAAATGTTCAAAATAAATTTTTAAATTATCTTTTATGCCTATGTAAAAGATGCTACCTACATCAGTTAATTGTAAAGAAATTTTATCCGGAATGGAATCTAAAATTGCCTCGGCAGACAGTTTCATTTTTTCTTTTAATGAGTATCGACTTTGATTTTTTAATACACCAGGATTTTCATCTAATTGTTTCAAAAAAGATTGCTCAAGTTTGATATATTGTCTTGTACTTTTAAAAGGATTGTGAGACATTAATGGATCGTCTGTAATTCTATTTGAAGTTTCTCCACTGTTTGTAGACCAATCTATAAAACTATTTAAATAAGAAGATGTAACGCTATGGATTAATTCAATTGGCATAATTAGTATACAGGATTTAAAGATTGTAAATATTCATCTTTTAACATAGAAAAATAGACTTCTTTTTCCTTAGTATGATTTATCTCTATGGTATTTAACAAATCGTTTAAATTGTCTAATTCTAAGTTTTCAGAAATCACATCTATATCTATTATTGAAGTTCTGACTATTTCTGTCTGTTTAGTATTCAATTCCTGCTTTATAAAGGGAACTTTATTATTCAAATTTAATATAACTTTTGTGTCATTATACATAAACTCACTGCGAAAAGCAGTTGTTTCACTTTCAAATTGTGGTAATCCAAAACTAAACTTGAAATTAATGCAATCTTTTAAATCTTGATTTGGATATTCGCTTATATATCGTAAACCAACTCTTGTACACTTTTTAATATTAGTAGTTGCCATTAATTGAGATAACGCTTTTTCGATTTCTGGTTTATAGTCTTTCCAACCAATATAATCAATTAAAGAAGTGAATACTAAAGAATTTTCTGAAAGTTGAATACTTATTTTATCATTATAAAATAAACTTGGGTTGCCTACTTTTATTGTTATTTCCTGACCTAATTTAGCTGGCAATCCTTGTCGAAATGGCAATTGTTTTAATGGTCTGTTGGTATATGT
>JBPCQG010000448.1:0-5854 GCA_050998315.1 Chitinophagaceae bacterium | reverse complement strand
CTCCCCGTATTCAAGTCTCCTCTTGAATCCTTCCTTTGTAAAATTCTCCCTGTGGCGCACCATGTACCACTTAAAATCTTCTACCATATCTTCTTTATGAAATAGTTGCTGTTCGTGTTTCCGCATTTTTTCAAACAGTCTTTGAATTGCAAAATGCATAGCGCTTCCAAACTGAAGATTTTCTGATTTGCCGGATGGAATACGGATCAAGGTTTTAAAATAAAACTCCAGTGGACAGTGTAAATAATTATTAAGCGCTGAAACGTTCATTGAGAATCTTTCCAGCAGCATGCTTATAAAATCTTCTTCGGCTTTTTCAATTTCCGGTTTCTGTGTTGAGAAATGAAGCATTTCAAACTCGCCAACTTCTTCCTGCGGAACCTCAATTTTTTCTATTACTAATGGATGTGATTGCAATATCTCATGAATGAACATGGAAGGCTCTGCCTCTTTACCATCAGCTCTATAATTAAAATAAGATATGTACAGGTGCTGCTCAGCCCGTGTTAGTGCTACATAAAATAACCTGCGCAGTTCTTCTTCGGGGTTACATGCAGGCAAGGAAGAGAACATTGTATCAGGAAACTGGAAATCTTTATTTTGAACTTTTTTCTTCTCCCAGAAATGTGCATTGGTACCCGCAAAAAATACATGTTCAAATTCCAGTCCTTTGGCGCCATGTACTGTAAGTAGGTTAGCACCATTATCATTTCCAGAGATCTGCACTAACGGTAATGCAATAGTTTCATTCTCCATAAGGTCGAGTATTTCCATAAGTCCACGAACAGTAAGCAACGGATTTCTTGCAGTTTCCTCTTTTATAAAATCAAATAGGGCAGTTAATATCTGCATCAGCGCTATCTTCTCATTGCTCCGCATAATGTATTGCAATATCCCTGCTTCATTGATAATATTTTCAAACAGGCTTTGCAATGTTATATTGCTCACATCTGCAATTAGCTTTTCAAGAATAGAACTCACCCTTTTTAAATTTTCATTTAGTCCTTTATCAAAAAGAGTAGAAGGCACTTGCCTGGCTTTTTCAACTAACAATCTTCTCAGTGAAAATAATTCATTGTATTTTTTTTGATTTACTTCAACCGTAAGTTTTGCAACTTCGATAGGAGGGATTTTATAAAAATCAAAATGAAGAATTTCAAAAAGCGTTTCATCACCGGCATAAGGTATCTCATGTTCCGCAGCAACATAGTGAAGGATCTGAATTATTTTTTTTGCAAAGGCATTCTCCAGGATATTAATGCTTCGCTTTGAAAAAACTGGAATGTCTTTTAGTCTGAAATATTTTATTAGCTCTTCACCATATTTATTTTCTTTATAGATAACAGCAATACGGTTTGGTGCAATTCCCCCCTGAACTAATTCACGCACCTGCAAGGTGATGTGAGCCATTTCTTCTTTTTGACTTTGATATTCTCTAACAACAGGTTCATGAAGCAGGTCTTTTATTTTTACGTTAGAGGAAACAAGATCTTTACTTAAACCTTCAAACTTTTTAACAAGACGCTCTTCGTTATTATCGATTAATGTTTTAGAAATATTAAGAATGGGCTGCGTGGAGCGATAATTATGCGTAAGCACAACTTTTAAAAGATCAGCATAGCCTCCTGCAAAAGCTTCCATGTTCTCCACATTTGCTCCCTGAAAGCGAAAGATGCTTTGATCATCATCCCCAACAACAAAAATATTTGGTGATTGCCAATAGCTAATGAGCAACTCAATTATTTTATTTTGTGTTCCACTTGTATCCTGGTATTCATCAACCAATATGTATTGAAATTTTTCCTGGTAGTTTGCCAATACATTTTTATTTTCTTCAAAAACTTTTATCACCCAGTTGATCATATCATCAAAATCATACAAACTACTTTTGAGCATCAGCTTTTGAAAATTCTCAAACTCATTTACTGCACAGCGCAGCCTTTCCATTTTTAATTTCTCGCTGTCCAGAGCGTTAACTTTTACATCTCCCTTTTTGTAAGGACCGAAAGCTCTCTTGTAAAAATATTCATCACGTGTTGGCAGGTCTTTGATGTATTCATCAATTTTTTGATTGATGGAAAGCGATGCCCAGCCTTCATTCTTCATACTGGAAAACAGGTTTGTAAGGCTATATATCTCGCAATACACATCTCCCCTGTACCTTTTTAATAAGTGATTTTTAGGAAATGCATCAATAAGTTCTTTCATCAATTGCACCCGTTGCAGATCAGAAACAGGATTTAAACTGTTCTTATCAAACAATGAAAGGTTATCCTGTATAACATCATTACAAAATGCATGAAACGTAAAAATATTAACCCTGTAAGCATCAGCGCCGATAAATTGTATCAGCCTGCGTCGCATGGCAACTACGCCTGCATCAGTATAAGTAAGGCATAAAATATTATGAGGCAGCACATCTGTTTCCAGTAATATCTTCCCAATACGTGCTGCCAGAATTTGTGTTTTACCAGTGCCGGGACCTGCAATAACCATAACGGGACCTTCAATGCTATCAACAGCTTTACGCTGTTCAGTATTTAATTTTTGGTATTGTTCCTTAAAGTTTTTTTGAAGAATGTCCCTGTAATTATGCATGTGTTTCAAAGTTAAGAAGGCCTTTTCAAACCTCCCCTGAAAGAGAAGCTTTTTTAGAACTTTTTATGCATTGATGTTACTTTTATAGATGAGCAAAGTCTACAGTTTAAAAAAGGTTCAAACCCTTCCGATATCTCTTACTGATGCCTGGGATTTTTTTTCTTCGCCAGCCAACCTGGCAACAATAACTCCCGCCCATTTAGGTTTTAAAATTATTTCTTTGCATCATGGTGAAAAGATGTATCCGGGCAAATAATTGAATACACAGTTAAACCATTTTTAGGAATCCCTGTTTACTGGTTGACTGAAATAACCCATGTAGACGATCAAAAATTCTTTATAGATGATCAGCGTTATGGACCTTATTCAATGTGGCATCACCAACATCATTTTAAAGAGTCCGACACAGGAGTTGAAATGACTGACATCATTTATTACAAACTTCCTCTTTGGTTTTTGGGAGATATCGCTAATTCCTTGTTTGTGAAAAATCAGCTTGAAAAAATCTTTGATTATCGCTTTAAAAAAGCAGAAGAAATATTTGGGACTGGTATAAAAAGTAATAAAGTATTAAGTAAATAAAGTAGTCACATCTTTAGCTACTCCATTTACTTTAAATACCTAAACTTATCCCGGCATTCTGCTAATGTATTTTTCCATTTGTTTTACCTGGTCAACAATTTGGGGAGTAGTCGGTTTAAGCGCTTTTACTTTTCTAAAATATTCTTTTGCCGCCCTAAACTCTCTTTTGTTTATCATTATGGAAGAAAGCTGCAACCATGCAGCAGCCTGGTTTTCCTTATCCGGTAATCCTGAGCGAATAGCCTGCCTGATATAACTTTCAGCCTGCTTAATATTTCCCTTTTGCATAGAAAGCATTCCTAATTGCAACTGATTAGCGCCTTCTGCTTCCTTCATCGGGCTGCCTAATGAAAGACTTTTTTTCATGTGGGTTTCAGCAGATGCATAATCTTCTTTTACCATGGCAAGATTTCCCTTGATCGTAAAATAAACTGAGCGAACAGGTTTAATTAGTAATGCCGGGAACCAGATTGAATTAATAACTTTTTCAGCGCCCTCCATATCCCCCGATTCCATATAACCCTGTATCAAGCGCATGGGGCCAAATAAAAAATGACCTACAATAAAAATTACAGCAATTAAATACAATATAAATGATGGCCAAAAGCTCGTTTGTATATTTACTACGATGGCCGCTATCAATAATATAACACCCAGCAATAGCCGGTATTTAATTATAAAGTTCAAAAACTTCATGATAAAAAAATTATGGAAGGCAAAGATAGTCTGAATTCAAGTTTATTCTTAACCTAATTGTTAGTAAGGATCATCATTAACCTCAATCCAATACCCATCAGGATCTTTAAAATAAATTTGTTTTATGCCATCAGGTCTGGTAGTAATCATATTTGTTTGACCAGGAAAGTTGCCAAACCAAATACTATTTTTATTAAGTACCATGATAAAACTATCTATAGAAGTAACACTAAAACACAGGTGAGAATTTTTATCATGTTCTGTAACGGATACTGCTCCCTGTATAAGGTGTAACTGGCTGTGATCACCAATTTTAAACCAGCTATGCCTGCCATCATGAAAAGGTTCAGGTATGATTGTCAATCCAATGATATTTTGATAAAAATCTGTACTTTTTTTAAGGTCATATACATATACTGCTATATGATTGAGGGTGGGAGGTTTTTTCACTTGTGCAGAAACTTTAAATGTTGTCATTATCAGAAGGGGAATAATAATCCGTAATGTGATGAAATGAATTTTCATAAAAGGTATTAAAGGATTTGCTATCAGATACCAGCACAAATATAACTTTGATAGTACACAAAGTTTTATTTTTGCCATCCCAAAAATTTGGTCCCGTAGTTCAATGGATAGAATAGAAGTTTCCTAAACTTTTGATACAGGTTCGATTCCTGTCGGGACTACCAAACCGGAAAGGTGCGAAATTTCGTAACCTGAAGCAAAAAACTATCATGACCCATTTAGGCTTTCCGCTTATATTATGTGGTTTATTGGCGTGGCTAAACTCTTAGGAATTGTAGCCATACTCGCCCCATATTTTCCAAAAATAAAAGAATGGGCTTACGCAGGTTTTGTTTTTAACCTAACAGGTGGATTGTTTTCACACATAGCCGTAGGAGACCCAATCAATGAATGGATGCGACCATTATTTATATTGATTTTATTATTCGGCTCTCATTTTTTATCATAGAAGATTAAAAGCAGTTGCTTAGATGGTGGCGGAAGTTTCAACCAATTGTACAGTAAGTTAAGAGACAGATAAAGAAAATAACAACTGCATAGCAAACAACTGTTTTGATAAATCTATCCGGTCCTTTTGTATCCTCAAAACATTGTTGTTAAATGTGGATTATTGAAGTTTTTAAGGGGCGACTAACAAGGTTTGTTTTGTAAAACGAGAATTGTCTCCGAAAAGGCACTTCAATGGCTTCTATTAATGAACCGGATTGCGTTTCAGATGAAAGTGGAACTCTTTCCTGACCTTCCTGGAACTGCACCGCTGAAAGACCTACCCAAATATATGATGTGATTCTTAATTTTATCAAAGGCTGGTCCTTGATATATATCCAGGTATTTTATCACTAAAATTTACAACAATTAGAAAATATTTATATGAATAAACAAATCCGTTAATTCTAAAGAGCAACTCCATGTTGAACATTAGAATAAACAGTATTTACATAAACCAATTTAAAATAATTTCTGATATGAACAGATGTCATTCCATATTGTAAATCTGTGCATATAAAACGACGAAATTATCTCCATGAAAACTTATAAATAGATCGTGTGTAATATTTTTTGCCCGGCTCCAGCACGGTTGAAGGAAAACTTGGTTGATTTGGTGAATCTGGGAAATGTTGGGTTTCAAGGCAAAATGCAGTACGGTGATCATCTTTTGCACCATTTTTAAAAATATTCCTGCTCCTCATAAAATTGCCTCCATAAAATTGAAGTCCGGGCTGATCCGTAAATATTTCCATTACAATTTCGGATTTATCACCAACAACTGTTGCTGCTTTAAAAAAACCTTTCCCGGTGTTTTTGTTCAGCACAAAATTATGATCATAACCTTTACCTGCTTTTAGTTGCTCATTCTTGTCATTAACTTTTGTACCTATAGCAACAGGTTTACTAAAATCAAAGGGAGTTCCTTTTACTGGTTCAATTATGCTGAGAGGAATCAAAGTAGAAT
>JBPCQG010000402.1:0-6037 GCA_050998315.1 Chitinophagaceae bacterium | reverse complement strand
ATCATTTTTGCCTGTAACTTGAAAAGCGTTACATTTGCACCTCTAAAAAAGCATGGCAAATTCCATGCATTAAAATAAAACTCATGAAAAAAGATTTGCATCCGGGTAATTACAGAACCGTTGTTTTTAAAGATATGAGCAATGGACACACCTTTTTAAGCCGCTCAACAGCAGCATCAAAAGAAACTATTAAATTTGAAGATGGTAATGAATATCCTGTTATTAAGTTAGAGATCTCAAATACATCTCATCCCTTTTATACAGGTAAAAATGTATTGGTAGATACTGCAGGACGTATTGATAAGTTTAAAAGACGTTACGAAAAAAGAGATAAGTAATCTTTATAATAATTAAAACTTTAAATCCCCCTTTTATGGGGGATTTTTTTTTAGAAACCGGAATTCATTATTGCTTTGTAGTTTTAAACAATGAAGATAGTTTTGGACGATATTGCATGTAAAGAGAATTTATATCCCTTTACATTAACACGTTCAGCAGCAGATATTAGAGTAGGAATATTAACCATCAGGGAAAAATGGGAAATGTTATTGGGTAAAAAAGTTCTGACTATTTCCGAAGTTGAAAAAAAAGAAATTAATAATGATGTAAAGCAAATCCCAGCCAACGTAATTCCTTCACACAGATGGATAAATATCAATAAAAGCAATAAGATTTTTACTAAGACAAAATCTGACCCTGTAAAAATTGAATACCCATGGCATCTTTTTCAAAATAATGATATCGCCATCAGGGAAGATTTTGAATTAGTAACGAGAAAAAAAAAATCACGAAAAATTTCATCTACTAACAAAGTAATTGGCAAAGATATTTTTCTTGCAGAAGGTGCAATTGTAGAGTACAGTATTTTAAACGCATCTTATGGCCCAATTTATATAGGAAAGAACGCCATTATTTTGGAAGGCTCTATGGTACAGGGACCTTTTGCAATGTGCGAGGGGAGTATTTTAAAAATGGGAGCAAAGGTATATGGAGCAACAACATTAGGACCTCAATGCATTGGTGCCGGAGAAATAAAAAATTCTATTTTATTTGGATACAGCAATAAAGCCCATGATGGTTATTTAGGAGATTCAGTAATAGGAGAGTGGTGTAATCTCGGTGCAGGAACATCAACCTCGAACATTAAAAACACAGCAGGCATTGTGAAGGTATGGAATGACGCTAAAAAAGAACATATGTCTGTAGGGGTTAAATGCGGACTTATCATGGGTGATTACAGCCGGTCTGCAATAAACACATCATTCAATACAGGAACTGTGGTAGGGTCTGCATCTAATGTATTTTGCACTGGATTTCCACCAACATCTATAGAGAGTTTTTCATGGGGAAGTAAAGAATATGAATTTGAAAAAGCGCTGGAACACATTAATAACTGGAAAAAATTGAAAGGTCATTTCCTCTCTGAAGAGGAAAAAAAAATATTATCAGATATTTATCATCAAAAAAAATAGATATGCGTAAACAAATTGCTGCAGCAAACTGGAAAATGAATTTGACTCTTGCTCAAGGGAAAAAATTAGTAGATGATCTTTTATCACCAAACATAAAACTACAGCAGCATCAGGAAGTAATCTTAGCTGTGCCTTTTCCTTATCTCATTTCTCTAAAAGAAAAATTAAAAGACAACGAAAATTATTTTACTGCAGCACAGAATTGTTATTTTCAAAAAGCTGGTGCATATACCGGAGAAGTAAGCGCAGAAATGCTGAAGTCAGTGGATACCGATTATGTAGTTATCGGGCACAGCGAAAGGAGGGAATATTTTAATGAGAATCACCAGATGCTTGCCGAAAAAATAAATCTTTGTTTTGAGAATGATCTAAGACCCATTTTTTGTTGTGGCGAACCTTTATCAATAAGAGAAGCAAATGAACAAAATGATTATGTGGAAAGCCAGCTAAAGGAAAGTTTATTTCATATTTCTTCCAACCAGCTAACAGGATTTGCGATTGCATACGAACCGATATGGGCAATAGGTACAGGCAAAACGGCATCTTCAGCACAGGCACAGGAGATGCATAAACACATCAGGAATGTTATGGCTGCAAAATATAATAATGAAATTGCCGAAAGTATATCCATTTTGTATGGAGGTAGTGTTAAGGCAAATAATGCAAAGGAAATTTTTAATGAAAAAGATGTGGATGGCGGTTTGGTGGGAGGCGCTTCGTTAAATGCTTCTGAATTTATTACTATAATACAAAGTTTGAAATGAATCAACCTATAACCTGTTCTTCTTTATAGGTATAACTAACATCCGCAATATCATAAGAATTTAATTTACCTAAGTGCAAAATTGTTTTTTTATTATCTGATGAACTTTTATACATAGGTTTAAATTTTGCTCCGAAAACAACTTCACTAAAAATATAAGAAGTTCTTGCTACAACAATATTTGAGAACATATCATCAAATGCTTTTAAAAAAACGAGTACTTCACCTTTTGTGTTGGCAAAGTCATCTTTAGTAAATTTATAAAGCGGGCTGGATTCAGTTATAGGATGAACCAATGTCCAGCTTAATGTAAGTGCGGTTACTGTATTAAATTCAAGCGATAACGGAAAAAACTTATTTACCATTTTACCGTTTTCTTCAACCGCCATTGCTAAGTTAACTTTTGCTTCTGCATCTAACAATGTAGTATTCTTATAAGGCGCTACTCTAAACATTAGTGCGGTGATGCCCTGGTATGGTGCAATTAACGCGTTTTCACTAAATTTTAGATAGGCTGTTGGTTTGGCAAATCTTCCAAATAATAATCCGGTAGCTAATGCGAAACTTAAGGGTCCAATAAATCCTTCTAATGCTGCTACCGAAGTTATCAAATAGCCAACCGGGCTTATTCTTCCATATCCTACGGTGCTAAATGTTTGACAGCTAAAAAAAAATGCTTCTGCAAAATTTTCTATGGGAGACCTGGCAACGACACCACCAAGATGTTGAACGCCTATTATGTAATATATAACAGCAAAAATGAGGTTAACTATAATAAAGAAAATAAATATCACAGAGAAAAATTTCCATCTTGGCATTGCAAGCAGAGCATGATACCAACTAATTCTTTCTAAGAAACCAATACCTGTCTTTTCAATATTTGCCTTACCACTCTTATTTACAAATCTTCCTCCATAATCAGATGAATTAACGCCAAAGCCTGTATTTATTTCTGATTTTGCCTTAGAATTAATTTTTCTTAATAATGCCATTCTTTATCTTTTGTTCCGATAAATTTATGAATATTTGTTTTATCGGTATGCAATTCAATAATGCACTAAAATATAGTATCACTTTAAAGTCAATTAATATATTAATTCTTTTCTTTATTAATATGCTTTTTGTTCGTATTGCCGGGGCAAATGTAACAGGTGATTTTTTTTATTTGATCACAATCCTTTCTTTTATAACATTAATTGTTAGTTGTTCCCTTGAAAGCGGAATAACTTTCTATGCCTCAAAAAACTCAAACCATATCATTTCGTATGCCTGGCTGATAATTGTATTTTCAATACTTCAAATTCTTCTAAGCTTTTTAATTATCTCAGTTGCAGTTAAAAATTCTGCAGCATTAGCATCAGTATATTTATTAATTTTTGTTATCAGTAATATTTTAATTTCCAATTTTACTGCTTTGTATATTTCCCGTAAATGGTTTATAGCTGTAAATACTATTATTCTAATTGTAAATCTCATAACTCTTTTACTTCTCGGGTTAATGTTTCTTCAATACCGAATTTCCGCTAATGCGGAGAAGATTTATATTATATCCTTTTTTGTTCAGGCAACGGGGCTGATGATATTTTTCTTTATAAAGGGAAAGGCAGGTAGCTGGAAATTTCCATCCCCTTATATTATAAAACAGATTTTTAAATATTCTTTTTTAGCATTAATAGGTAACATAAGTTTTTTTCTAGTTACCCGGTTAGATTATGTGTTTGTAAAATCATTTTGTTCTTCAGGTGATTTAGGCAACTATGTGCAGGTTTCTAAAATAGGGCAAATGTTTGTACTAATGCCTGGGATGGCGGCATCTGTTATATTTCCGTTTACAGTAATTGCTGATGAAAATATTTTGTTCAAACTTCAATGGCTTTGCCGTTTTATGACTATGCTTATGTTGCTGGCGTCGATATTTATTATTATAACTGGCAAATGGCTATTCCCGTGGCTTTTTGGTAAGGAATTTATTTATATGTATAAGGCTATGTTATTTTACCTGCCAGGCATTTTTGCTTTAGCAATAACCTCTTTGTTGGCCTCTCATATTAGCGGGAAAGGTTTTATTTCGATAAATGTGATTGCTTCTGTTATCGCGTTAATAATTGTAATTACTGGCGACATTATTTTTATTCCTAAATACGGAATTAATGCAGCTGCCGCCATTAGCAGTATAGCATATTTATCTTGCATGGTTTTTTTGTTGAGGCATTTTATTACAAAGTATAAGGTTAAACCCAGTGATTTTTTTCGGATTGGTTTTACCGAATTCAAATACATTTTTTTATATATCATGAATAAAACCAAAGCTGTTTGAGTGTGTCAAAAAAAATAAGCTGGTTAGGTACATGGTTATCGTTCAAGATATTGAAACGAGTTCTTGTATACAGAATAACCGGCAAACAAAACGAATTCTGGATCCAAACTCCAAAAAAAAATAAAGTAAATATTTTTAACAGGATTGATTTTATCCTGGATTATTGTAAGAATAAAAATGTTTTGCACATTGGTTGTACTGATTATCCTTTCACCGAAAAAAAACTCGGAATTGGTTCTCTGCTTAATCCTCTTTTAAAACAGGTATCAGCCAATGTTATGGGAATTGATAATAATAAAGATTCTATTGAAGAATATACAAAGCTTACAGGTGACAAGGAAGTTTACTATTGCGATATAATTCAATCATACCCAGTGGAGATATCTTCCAATAGCTTTGATATAATCCTGTTATCAGAAGTTTTAGAGCATTTAATAAATCCTGCAAAGGCATTGAATGTTTTACATGCTCATTTCACTAATGGAACTCAAATCTTAGTAACGGTACCTAACTATGCAGCTATTGATGGAATGGCAGCTTCATTAAATAAAAAAGAAGCAATTCATCCTGATCATTATTGGTATTTTTCTCCGTACACATTATGCAAATTATTTGATAAAGATAAGTTTGAGCTGCACCAACTTAATTTTGGAATGTATTATCAACGGAATACAAAATTAAATATGGTTATGAAAAGCTTTCCATTTAATGGCGATTGCATTATTGCCGTTTTATCAATTAAAAAATAATTAATGAGTTATGTTTTATGGCTGGTTAGTTGGTATCCAAACAAGACAGATGCATTTGCAGGAGATTTTATTGGGCGGCAAGCAAAAGCGGTTTCTTTAAATTCGAAATTGATAATAATTTTTGTTACAAAAGATACGGCTAAAAATAAAGCAGATATTGAGTGTATTGAAAACGAAAACCTAATTGTTTATAAAGGATATTATGGGAAAACATCTAATGGTTGGTTAGAGAAATTTATATCGAATAGAAAATATATCACTCTGCAAAAAAAAATATTTAAAAAAATTATCAGTGAACATGGACTACCATCACTCGTGCACGTACATGTTGCAATGAAGGCAGGTTCGTTAGCTCGTTTTATAATGAAAAAATACGGAATAAAATATATTGTTACCGAGCACTGGACAGGCTACTTTAAGAATGCAATTAAAAATATTTATAACAGTGGTTATTTTTTTAAAAGATATTCTACTAGAATTTTATCACAGGCATCCTTGTTATTGCCTGTAACACATAACCTTGGTAAAACAATCAGCAGCATTGTAAACACTTCATATACTGTCATCCCCAATGTGGTTGACACCAATTTGTTTTGTTATAGCCCTAAGCAACAAAATAAATTCAGATTTATTCATGTATCAACGATGAGTTATCAAAAAGATCCTGAAAGCATAATAAGAGTAGCCAAACAATTATGGGATGAAGGATTTGAATTTGAACTTGTAATGATAGGTT
>JBPCQG010000225.1:0-5990 GCA_050998315.1 Chitinophagaceae bacterium | reverse complement strand
CGTGTATCAAATAAACGTGTTGCAGCATCCAGGTTATCTTCTCTATAAGATTCTACTTGTTTACCGTCTATACTTTCCATTTTAAGATCTGCTTCCTTTTTTAATTCACCCTTTAGGTTTTCCAGATATGTGTTTAAACCGGCCGACAGCTTTTGTGCTTCGGCGGCTTTTGGCTGCCATCTTTTTGCTTTTTCCGCAGATTCGGGTTGAGTTAATTTCGCTTCCAATGCCTTCTATAAGGTACCGTTGGCATTGCCGATAACCTCATTTGAGTTCGTCAAGCTCTTGTCAACTACTTTAAAAGCATTAATAACCTCGGCAGATACATTCAATGCTAAAATTGCTGTTAGCACCAAATACATAATATGTATCATCGTTTGCCGGGGCTCTCGGGGTAAAGCCATAATATTTTAATTTTAGGATTGCTAGTTGTTTAATAGAGATTAGTTCATTATTATCTCCCCTGCATAGCGCTTAGCATGTTACCGTATACCTGGTTTAATTTACCAAGATTGTTTGCTAAAGTACCAATTTGCTCTTTTGCTCTGCCTGCATCATCAACAGTATCAAGCATAACCTGGCTGGCTTCAGCCATTTTCCCGTAAAAGCTATTAAGTGCTTTAAGATGATTGTTGCTTTCATTTAATTCCAACTCATAAATAGTATTAAGAGATGAAAGATTTTTTGTAAGTACCTGCACCTGGCTATGAAATCCTTTTGCGCTGTCTGCAGCGTCATTAAAGTTTGACATTGTATTTGCAGATGTAGTATAAGCATCTCTTAAACTGCTCATGGCGGAAGTTGCTTCTTTTGTTTTTGCAGAAAAATCGCTTGTAGATTTTACAACATCCCCCACTTCACCAATATTTGAAACGGTTGTTCCAAGCTTTTGGAAGTTATCTCCAAGTCTTTTTAAGTTTGCAGGTGTAATATCTGCTTCCATAAGCATTTTATCCATTGATTGCAAAGCAGGGTTGCCTACTACGACTGCTTCTACGTCGCCGGGTTGAATATCTTCTTCATGTTTTTTTGGTTTAACCCACTCAATAATTGCATATATCATAAATATGGCCGTCTCACTCCACATCCCAATCGTAAGCATTCTATCAGCATAAGATTGATGTGTTAATTTAGCCCATGCGGCAAATATAATTACTGCAGCGCCTGCGCTTACCAGTACATCGATGACGGTTAAAAAGGTTCTTTTTCTGTGAGCCATGATAATAGTTTTTTAAATTTTATATTTTTTTTATGTTGGAGGTAACAGAATGGCAATGCCATTAGTTGTTTTGAAAAAGCAGAAATGTTGATTAAAAAATTCTTTCGAATAATTAGTATTAGATTTAGATTTACTTTCTTCCCTTTTTACCCATTGTTGGTGGTAAATCAATCACCGTTCTAAAGCCTATATAAGATTTGGCAGTATCCTGGTATTCATAATTTCTTGTGCTGGTTTGTAAAAAGTAGCCTACATCCTTCCAACTGCCACCCCGGATAACTTTACGTTTCATTCTGGGAGGATCCTGATCTTTCGCATTATAGCGAATATCCGGATTCATATCGTGTTGAAAATTGTAACCACCTTCATAATAAAGAGAAGATGTCCATTCTGATACATTGCCAGCCATATTATATAAACCAAAATCATTAGGCCAATATGCATCTGCCCTTACAGTATAAAATCCTCCATCTTCAGGATAGTTACCACGACCAGGTTTAAAGTTGGCAAGAAGACATCCTTTTTTATTTCTTAAGTAAGGACCACCCCATGGATATGGTGCCTGAGAACGTCCGCCTCTTGCAGAATATTCCCACTCAGCTTCTGTAGGCAAGCGGAAAGGGGATTCAGTTGTTCTTTTTTTGCTTACTAAAAATGAATTTAGATAATGAGTTCTCCATTCACAAAATGTAGTTGCCTGTTTCCATGTAATACCAACAGTAGGATAATTTCCAAAAGCAGGATGACTGTTATATTGCTTTGCCATCGGCTCGTTATAAGAGTAAGAAAAATCTCTCATCCACACCAATGTATCAGGATAAACAGGTACATCTGTTTTTACAATAAATTGTGATATAGGTTTACGTGCATTTTCTCTTCTTGCAGCTTCTTTAAAATCAACTACCTCAGAATGATAAACTACTTTATTAGGATCAATCCCCTTTACTCCATACAACCTGTTATCAGGAGTAAGGATCATTGCATCTATTTTTTCAATAACAGTTCTATCGCCATATTTAATTACACTTGCTTTTTTCCAGTCGATAGCCTCAACCCCATCTGCGCCTTGCTTTACATAAGGAGCTCCCAGAAGTTTTGCTGCTATTGAATCACGTACCCAATTGGTAAATTGGCGGTATTCATTATTGGTAATTTCAGTTGCATCCATCCAAAACCCACTAATCGAGACCGCCTTGTTACGTGCAGTAAAGGCATAGTTTACATCTTCATCGCTTGGTCCCATGTGAAAAGTTCCCGGTGGAACATATATCATTCCGGGGGGTTTAGGGGGAGAATAACGGGCAGAAGGCGCTACGCCATGTAACTGACCATCATTAGCCAAACCCTTAGATTTAGATTTTCCTAATTTACCGCAGCTGGATAAAAAAACAAAAGCTACAATAACCATCACACTTAACAAGTGATTCTTCATGAGTTTAACGTTGTGGGTATAAGACAAATGTATAATTATTTTTTATTAAACTAATCAACTCAGCTCTTTCGATTTCTTAAAGTTTTGTAAACAATTGCCACCAATTTTACAAACGGATGAATAGTTTAAATATTGTAAGCGACTATTTAAATTTTGGGTTGATAACAATTTGATCTATTAATGATGAGAATACTCTGTCGGAAGAATGACAGGTATACTTACGGTATAACTAAATTAATGGTTTAGTAGAAATACTTTTTTGTGCTAATAATGTATGCATTCATTAATTGATTAACTGCACTTGGAGAATTTTGTTAGGGATAAAATGGGTTGTTGCATAATCAAATTTTATATTGATGAGATTATCGTTTATAAGCTTTGCGAGTTTGTTCATCTTCAAAACTCTCCTGTTTCATTACATGGCAACAATGGCATGCTGAATAGCCTATACTTATTAGCATTGGTTTATTTTCATCTATCGTTTTTTGCAAAGCCTTATTCCTCCAATGAATACTAATTTACAGGATTGTGTGCATGTTGTAAATAATAAGGGCTTGGCCACTCAGCTGGTTTACTGGCATATCCTGGCATCACTTTTTTTGAGGCAACTAAATACCAATGTTGCATATTTATAAGCAAAACCATAGTTCTTACTTATTATTTTTTTTTATCACAAAAAGTATATTTTTGTAACCGTTAAAACTAAAATTTACTATTATGTCAGACATATCGTCAAGAGTTAAAAAAATTATTGTTGACAAATTAGGGGTTGACGAAGCAGAGGTTACGCCAGAAGCTTCATTCACTAATGATTTAGGTGCCGATAGTTTGGACACCGTAGAATTAATTATGGAATTTGAAAAAGAATTCAATATTTCAATTCCTGATGAGCAGGCTGAAACCATTACCACTGTTGGGCAGGCTGTTACGTACTTAGAAGAACACGCTAAGTAATATCTTTAAAAATTATTGCAGACAAACCTTTATGGAACTAAAAAGAGTTGTTGTAACCGGAATGGGTGCTATAACGCCATTAGGTAAGTCTGTACAGGAATATTGGGACGGACTGCTTAATGCCGTATCAGGTGCTGATAACATTACTCAATTTGATACATCAAAATTTAAAACTAAGTTTGCCTGCGAAGTAAAAGATTTTGAACCTACCAATTATTTAGATAAAAAAGAAGCCCGAAAAATTGATCGCTTTACACAGTTTGCACTAATTGCAAGCGACCAGGCAGTAAAAGATGCAGGCATAAGTAAAGAAAATGTTGATGTTGACAGAGTAGGTGTAATCTTTGCCAGTGGTATTGGAGGCTTAATTACCTTTCAGGAAGAGGTTGCAAACTTTACTTTAGGAGACGGTACACCTAGGTTTAATCCTTTCTTTATCCCCAAAATGATTTTGGATATTGCCGCAGGGCAAATATCAATGCGGCATGGTTTCAGAGGACCTAATTATGCTGTTGTGAGTGCATGTGCATCAAGTACGAATGCGATCATTGAAGCTTTTGATAATATTCGTATAGGAAGAGCCGATATTATTATTACCGGAGGTAGTGAAGCTGTAATAAAAGAAGCTGGCGTTGGGGGATTTAATGCAATGAAAGCCCTAAGTGAAAGAAATGATGATCCTAAAACAGCATCCCGCCCTTTTGATAAAGATAGAGATGGATTTGTGATGGGCGAGGGTTCTGGAGTCTTAATACTTGAAAGTTTAGAACATGCTTTGGCAAGAGGAGCAAATATTTATTGTGAAATCGCAGGTGGCGGAGCTACTGCCGATGCACATCATATTACTGCACCACATCCTGAAGGTTTGGGTGCACAAAATGTAATGGTTGCTGCGTTGAAAGATGCAGGAATGAAGCCCGAAGATATTGATTACATAAATGTTCATGGCACATCTACTCCACTTGGCGATATTGCAGAAACAAAAGCAATTTTAAATGTATTTGGAGAGAATGCATATAAATTAAATATCAGCTCTACTAAATCAATGACAGGGCATTGTCTTGGTGCTGCAGGTGTAGTAGAATCACTTGCCTGTATTCTAGCTGTAACAAAAGATGTTATTCCGCCTACGATAAATCATTTTACTAATGATCCTGATCTGGATCAAAAATTAAATTTCACTTTTAATAAAGCGCAACATCGTGTTGTAAATGCTGCACTAAGTAACACATTCGGTTTTGGCGGGCACAATGCTTCTGTTATTGTTAAGAAATACAAGGCTTAGGTGTAGTAATTTTAAAATGACGTATCATTTCATGAAAGTAATTCAGCTATATATCGGGAGTCAGACACGAGATTTTACGTTTATCATCTGAGGTTTCACGATACTCCCCAATCTTTATAATTGACTTAATAATATTACTTTCGGGTACTAAATTTCTTTTGTGCAATTCTTAAAAAATATTCTTGATAGTAAGTCTGACAAAGAGTTTAAAAAACAACTTCACAATGTGCTTGGCTTTGTCCCCGACAATTTAGATTTATACAAAACTGCTTTAAGCCATCGATCAATAAGGGAAGGCGCAGACGAAAATAATGAACGACTGGAATTTTTAGGAGATGCGGTTTTAAGTTCACTTGTAGGGCATTATCTTTTTATGCGATACCCATATAAGGATGAAGGTTTTTTAACTGAGATGAGAAGCAAGATGGTAAACAGGAACCAGCTGAATGATATCGCTTTAAAGATGGGATTAAAAAAGATTACATTCTATAATAAATTTGACAGCTCACTTAAGATCTCGCAAATTTTCGGTAATACTTTGGAAGCAGTTGTTGGAGCAGTATACCTTGATAAGGGATATAAAAAAACGCAGAAGTGGGTTACCAAGCATATTATCAATCCTCATCTTTATATGGAAGATCTTGAGAATCTTGATATCAACCAAAAAAATAAATTGTATGGCTGGGCAAATAAAAACGGAAAGAACCTGGAATTTGAAACTTTAGATGAAACAATAGAAAACGGCAGAAGATTATTTACCATAGGCGCAATGGTAGATGGTGAATTAATTTCAGAAGCAAAGGCTTATAACAAGAAAGATGCAAGCCAGGTAGCTGCACAAATTGCTGTTGAAAAATTAGGTATCGAGTTAAAACCGATCTAAGAAGTAAGAGGTATGATATTGTACTATAATCCTGTTAATCCTATAATCTTACTAATCATGGTTCAGACAATATAATACCATAAATCATGGTTCAAACAATAAATTTTGGCATAATTGGCAGTGGCAGCTGGGGTACGGCTTTAGCTAAAATACTTACAGATAATAATAATAAAATTAGCTGGTGGATACGGAGCGAAGAAACACTTAAATATTTATT
>JBPCQG010000137.1:0-15311 GCA_050998315.1 Chitinophagaceae bacterium | reverse complement strand
ATTTTCAAATGTAAGTCTAACCATTCCATTTGTTACCGGATTAGGATACACTGAAACCTTACTTTGAATTCCGCTCTCATCATAAGCAAGGTTCTTTGTATCGTTTTGTGATATCGCTGTGTTAACTGTTTCCTGCTCTTCTTTCTTCTCTTTCTTAATTGATAAAAGATTGCCGTTAGCTAAATCCGATGCATTAAAAACGGGTCCATTATTTACAACTTTTTCTGCCACTAACTTGGTAATATCAAATCTGTAATAACCTTGTGTTGAATTTGAACTGTTAACCAAAACCATACTTCCTTCTTCTACAGCAGCCCCGTTTGTGCTATAACCTTTTGGTAATCCCTGGATAGCGCCTTTATAAATTGCTACTTTATTCTTCACATCAATTTTAAAAACATTACGACTAGCTGTAATAAGATATAAGTCACCTGATTTATCAGCGATAATATCTCCGCCATAACCACCTGCACTATGAACAGAATATTTTCCATTAGCTGCATCATCTGTTAAAGCGCCAAGATCAGTTATAACTGCTTTTTTATTGGTAGTAAATTTAATAAGGTGTTCTGCATTATTGGTTAATGCATAGCCATCGCCATCAGCGCCAATCACCATGCGTGTTATCTGGTTAGGTATATCATTTCTAGTTCGTAAAGCTCCAAATGTTTCATCTTCAAAATAAAATACCTGTGGTGTTTTTGACTTTAAATTAATGTAACGCAATTGTGCAATACCCATTGGTGTATAGTAAAGGCGGTCGTGTCTTTTATCGTACGCACATGCGGCAGAGTAAGTAGAGAAAGGTTTATCAAGAGATGGACTTATCATTATTCTTCTCTCTATTCTTATAGTTTGAACTTTTCCGTTTAACTCTTTAAGGATCGGCGCTAAATTACTGGTAGCATCAGGACCTCTTCTTAAAGTTTCATAGTTATTAGAAGGCATATCTTTTTTAGCCACAGGTTTTTTTGTGCGGGCATTTAAAATTTGTGTTTCCTGCGAGCTCTGATAAACTGATTTCAGTTCTTCCCCTGAAGTAATATCTATGAGTCTAACTTCTGTCCAGTTGTTTTGTCCTTTTTGCAACCCGGTAATTGCATAGGCTGTAGTTTTTTGTGCATTTACTGCAAGGTTTATTGAAGCAATAAATAATGTGAGTAAAAGTTTTTGTTTCATGGCGATTTGATTTTTGATGATTGATACGATAAATTTCGTTGATAGTTTTGAATCATCCAAATTTTTTTTTACTGGTACTAAAAATGGCTTTTCTCTTGCTTACTTTTGTACGATGATACAGCCAGAAGAATTAAGAATTGGAAACAGAGTTTTCTGGAAGCCCATTTTTTCTAACTCTAATATTTTAATGCAGGTTGAATTAACATCTGTATTGCAGGATAAAGCCGGCTACATCCATTCTCACCTGGAGCACAGAGCTGAACCTTTTGAAGATGATATGATAACTAAAGAAATACCCTTCGCATCTTTTGAAGAATTAATGCCAATCCCTGTCAGTGATATTTGGTTAGAAAAAATTAGTAAAAAACTTCCCTCCCCCCAGTGGATACAATATTTACATGAATTACAGAATTGGTATTATTGGGAGAATGAAAAACGCGAGCTTGAAATAGATGATTAGAATGTAGAATAAAAAAACCTGCTCTTTTTAAGTGCACGTTCATTTTCCTGTAATATTTTTTATTGCATAAACTTTCTATATTGTCCGCATCTGCCGGAAGATTGAGATTTTTCCTTTTGCCCGCATCTTCCCTCATACTTTGATCTTTCAAATTGCCTGTGCATTTCCGGTTTCTTTTTACTTAAGCTTAATGGAACGCCAAGGCTAACACTCCAGCTGGATGCTTTGGAGCTAATCATTGTAGCAAGTGGTTTATTATTGGACATACTATTTATCGTTTTTGTATCCATATTTCCAAGCCCATGCAAATAATTAATATTCACAATAAATTTTGACTGCTTATTCCTGCCAAATTCCAAACCTGTGCCTGCAACTATTGCTGTATTCCATGCTCCCGCCTTGTAATTATATACTCCCCGGGTAATTTCAATTTCAGAAGATTGGTTAGGTGAATATGCAAAACCAACAGAAGGTAAAATTTTCATGTAGGAGCCCTTATTTTTTGCAACAGATTTGCCAGAATTTTTATGGCAACTCTTCATTACTGAAGATTTACTGCAGCTCTCCATTGCTGAAGATTTACTGCAGCTCTCCATTGCTGAAGATTTGCTACAGCTCTTCATTGCTGAAGATTTGCTGCAGCTCTCCATTGCTGAAGATTTACTGAAACCCATCTTTTCCGTACATGATTGTTTTTCTTTTCCGCTATATTCCTGAAAAGAGTTATATGAGGCAGTACTAGATATTGATGATGAAGGTTTGGAAAGATTAATTGCTTTTGTGCTTAACTGATATCCACCTTCAAAGCGTAACTTAACATTTCTACGTGATGTATTGAATGATGTTGAAGCTAACTGAGGATCAGAAAATGAGAAATTAATTGCGGGAGCATTAGTACTTATGCCTGCATACAAGCCATGTATTTTATTCAATTTATAATCTATACGCAACGCTAGTTTCGGAGAAAACTGAATGCCCGCCGGAACAAATGATTGCTCATTAATATTGATCGCCGTTCTTGAGTTTTCAATGCCAATTTGTGGCTGGATTGAGAATTGCGCTTTGGCTGAATAACCTAGCACAATTAATAAACAGGTAAATCTTATATTTCTCATAAAAATGTTTTTAGATGAGAAAGTTATGTTAATTAAATGGAGCTGAAAAAATTTTTTTATAAAATATGGAATTAGGTTGAGGAACGGTTAAATAAGCCTATATAGTTTACCCGGGAGAGATGAAACCACATTCTGCATTTCTAATGTGAGTAGTGCGGAAGCCACAGCGCTGCTGCTTAATCCGCTTTTTAAATAAAGTTCATCAATATGGATTTGTTCCTGCTGCTGAAGAAGATGTACAATTATCTTTTCATCATCAGTTAACTCGATAAATAATTCTCTTTGTTTTTTTGCAGAAGGTTTTTTGTATTCCTTCCATCCCATATCTTCCAAAATATCATCTGCAGAACTGATTAAGCATGCTTTATTATTCTTTATAAGATAATTACATCCTTCACTTTTTGTATCATTTGTTCTGCCTGGTATTGCAAAAACATCTTTGTTATAACCATTGCCTAATTCGGCAGTTATTAAAGAGCCACCTTTAATGCCCGTTTCCACTACAACAATTGCATCGCTGATGCCTGCAACAATGCGGTTACGCTTAGGAAAATTTTGTTTATCAGGATTTGTTTTACTTCTGAAATCAGTCAGCAGGCCGCCTTGCTCTATTATTTCTTTTGCCAGCGATTTATTTTGTGTTGGATAAATCCGGTCTAATCCATGAGCAAGCACTGCAACAGTTTTCAGATCATTCTTCAAAGCAGACCTATGTGCAATACTGTCAATCCCAAAAGCAAGCCCGCTCACGATTAAAATATTTGCAACAGCGAGGTCTTCTACCAGTTTTTCGCAAATAGCTTTACCATATTCATTATTGTTTCTTGTGCCAACAATGGCTACGATCTTTGATTGATTTAGATCTGCATTGCCTTTGTAGTAGAGCATTACCGGACTATCATAACAATTGAGTAAAACTTGCGGATAATTTTTATCGGTAATAAAAAGAGGAGCGATCTTATATTTTTCTATGAAGCCAATTTCTTCTTCTGCCTGCTTAAAGTAATTATACTGTTTTATGGATGCTGCTCTTACAGATCCTATTCCTTCAATTTCTTCCAGTTCTTTTTTCTTTGATTTAAAAATTGATCCCGCATCTCCAAAATAATTTACCAATGCTTTTGCATGTACATCGCCAATATTAGGAATAAGTGTTAGAGATATTTGATATAAGAGCTCGTTGTGCATGGAAAGATATTCTCAAAACGAATAAAAGAAAATTAAATCACATTTTAGGAATTTCTAACTGCTTGCAGATCAAATTACAAAGATTCTTATCTAATTGAGGATGCCTGGGGATTGTTGTTTTTTTCTTTGTGAGAGTATTTTGATAAATATCATGTTTTGATCCATTGCGA
Organism: Chitinophagaceae bacterium; assembly: GCA_050998315.1. Taxonomy (GTDB): domain Bacteria; phylum Bacteroidota; class Bacteroidia; order Chitinophagales; family Chitinophagaceae; genus Ginsengibacter. Next base: position 11,199 of record JBPCQG010000137.1, on the reverse strand, counting down.
TGCAAGGAGCAATTATTGTTTTCAAGATGCCTGATAAAGTGATTTCTCTTTACCGACATTACCCAATTATTAAATCCTCTTCCAGAACTTTCGTAAAATTGTCTTCTTCATTTTGCATGTCTTCGAGGTACAATTCCAAGGCATCACGAACATTTTGTTTTGCTTCTTCAATAGAATTTCCCTGCGAAATCACTGCGGGAATTTCCTTTATTGTTCCGATGAAGAATTCTTCACCTTTACTTATAACTATTGTTAGTTTCATACTATGAAATTACATAATTTATTTCAACTAATTACTTACCACACTTAACTCTGTTCTTCTGTTCAATGACCGACCTGCTTCTGTTTTATTATCAGCAATTGGTTTTGTTTCTCCAAATCCTTTAAAGGTCAGTCTGTCATTTTTTATTCCTTTGCCAAGCAGATAATTCACTACTGCAACTGATCTGCCAATAGCCAATTTTAAGTTATCGGCAGGCTTACCCACATTATCTGTATGCCCGCCAATTTGAACTTTTAATTTTGGATTTTCATTCATCAGTAAAACAACATTATCAAGTTCCGTAATTGATTCAGACTTTAACTGCGTTTGTTTTGTGTCAAAGAAAACGTTTTTCAAAACGATGCTTGCATTGGCTTCAATAGGTTGTAAAGGAATATCAATTTGATAAACAGAATCAGGAGCATTTTTAGCCAGGTTAAAATTTTCTGAATAAAATAAATATCCTTTTCGGTTAACATTAAAAGCATAATCTTTTCCCACAGGCAGTGTAACTAAATAATTTCCATCTTCATCAGTTTGTAGTTTACTTATCAGTTGTTTGTTTACCACATTAGTAAGCTCAACTGAAGAAGGCAATCCATTCTTTGTTTTCTTGTCGAATACTTTTCCTTTTACCCATAAAGTTTTTGCAGGACGTATATCCTCTCTCAGTTCAAAAGTATAAATATCTAAAGCACCTTTTGTATCATTTCTGTCACTTGCATAGTATGCAGTTTTACCGTCGGAAGAAACTATTAGTGAACCTTCTTCATCAGTGGTATTAATAGGGTATCCCAAATTTTCGGGCTTGCTCCATTTACCATCAGGTTGTTTGCGGGATACAAACAGATCTGATTTTTCACTGTATCCCTGGTGACCCATTGAGTTAAAATATAAAGTTTGATTATCCGCATGAATAAATGGAGAACCTTCATTACCAGAAGTATTTATTTCAGGTCCAAGATTTTGTGCAGGTCCCCACTTGCCATTTGCATTGCGATGGCTCACCCAAATATCACTACCGCCAAAACCACCCGGCACACTACTGCTGAAATACAGATCTCTTTTATCAGGAGAAAGCGAAGGAGATGTTTCCCAGTATTCCGAATTAATATTTTGTCCAAGATTTTCGGGTTTGCTCCATCCCTGTTTGGTTAGACGTGATATATAAAGATCACAGCTTCCATATCCTTCCGGAAAACTGCAACCTGCAAAAACAATCCATTGTCCATCCTGCGAAATGTTTTCCGCACCTCCATTATTTTCGCCTGTACTTATATTTCCTTCCAATGGCACTGCTTTAGTCCATTGTCCATTTGTATAATCACTTTCAAAAAACTCCTCCTTTCCTTTGCCTGCGCTGGAATTAACTCTTCTTGTAAAAACTATTTTTTTCCCATCAATGGTAAGAGAAGGATAATATTCCAGATCTTTTGAATTAATATTATTGCCTAAATTTTTGGGTTTAAAAATATAATTTTTTGCAGGATGATTTTTTGCATGATCTATAGCAAATTCATAAGTTTTTTTTCTGAACTCACCAGCTTTAATACTTCTGTCATTTAATTTAGGAGTGACAAGAAAAGTATTTACTGCATTTAAGGCTTTATCAAATTTTCCTGCGCCTGCCAAAGAAATAGAGTAGGGGAGAAGAGATGTTTTAGAGTATACTTCATCAAGTGCAAAAGCTTTTTCATACTGAGATACTGATTCATTATAATCTTTAAGTTCTGCGTAAATACCTGCAAGAGAAATATAAGCATCAACAAATTTTGGTTCAATCTTTAAAGCATCGGTCATAAATTTTATAGCAGTAGCCAATTTCCCATTCTGAGCATTACTAATTCCCTGTAAATAAATATCTGTAGCTTTTGTTTTCACTTTTAGAGGATCATACCATTGAGCATTTGTGATGAAAGAAGTAAGAAGTAAGAGGTACGGTGTAAGAATAAAACTTTTAATATACGAAGTAAATGATTTTTGCATCAGGATGAAATATTTAGGATAGATAAAATTAGCAAGAATTATGCTGTAGCTTATGTAATACAATGTTAACATGATGTTCAATACATCATACATTATAACATCAATCGTATATAAATTTTAAGGAACATCAATGTATTTATGTATCTGCAATGATAATTCCCACTGAGGATTTGATTTTATATAATTGATGATCCCTGGAGTAACAATAGAAGCTTTTTCCCACTCAGGTTGCAGGTAAAGTTTACAACTAGGTGAAACTAAGGCTGCATATTTTTCAGCCCATTCAAAATCAGAAGTATTAAAAACAACAACTTTCAACTCATCGGCTTTTTGTAATATTTCAGGTAAGGGCGCTTTAAATTTTTTGGGAGAAAGACATATCCAGTCCCATTCACCAGACAACGGGGAAGAACCTGAAGTTTCAATATTGGTTTGGAACCCTGCTATATGTAATGCATTTGTAAGTTCGGTAAGATCATGCATTAAAGGTTCTCCACCAGTAACAACTGCAAGAGCCCCCTCACGACTTCTCCCAATGGGGAAGGAGTTTTGTTTTGCATCTTGTACAATTTCATCAATAGATTTTAAAGGATGTTTGCCAGCATCCCAGCTTTCTTTCACATCGCACCATACACATCCAACATCGCAACCACCCAGCCGAATGAAATACGCAGCTTTTCCCTGGTGGTATCCTTCACCCTGTAAAGTGTAAAACGCTTCCATTACAGGAAGAGATTTTATAGTATTATTCTGAACCATGATCTGGGGAGATTAATAGATTAACATGAAAATAAATGCGTTGGAATAATTTTTTAATCCCATAAATCCTGTAATCTTATAAATCATGGTTCAGACAATCAATGTATAATTTTAAACTCTCCACCTTCTCCATAATCTTCCCTGTTTGCCCCTGTGGGAGATGGGGAACTGTGCTTCTGACATGCTTTATATGTATTCATCAGCAAACCTGCAATCGTCATAGGTCCTACACCACCCGGCACGGGTGTAACATAACTGCACTTTGCTGATACATTTTCAAAATCAACATCACCTTTTAAGATGTGTCCGTGCTTTTTAGATGCATCAGAAATTCTTGTAATGCCTACATCAATTACAACAGCACCTTGTTTTACCATATCTGCTTTTAAAAAGCCAGGTTTGCCCAATGCAGCAATAATTATGTCTGCCTGCAAACAAATTGCCTTTAAATTATTTGTTTTAGAATGACAAAGAGTTACCGTGCAATTTCCGGGATCATCATTCCTGCTTAATAAAATACTTATTGGCCTTCCCACTATATTACTTCTGCCAATTACCACAGCATGTTTTCCTTTTGTTTCAATTTTATAATGTTGCAATAATAAAAGTATACCGTATGGAGTAGCAGAAATAAACGTTTCTGATCCCTGCACCATTTTGCCAACACTTACGGGGTGAAAACCATCTACATCTTTGGCAGGATCAATAAGATTGATCACTTTTTCCTCGGCAATATTTTTTGGCAAAGGGAGTTGCACTAATATGCCATCTACATCATTATCATAATTTAATTTATGGATCACTTCTAACAACTCAGTTTCACTAACGCTACCTTCCAGATGTACTAATGTTGATTTGAAACCTACCTCTTCACAGCTTTTTACTTTTGATGCAACATAGGCTTCACTGGCTCCATTGTTGCCCACTAAAACAGCAGCAAGGTGAGGCGTTTTGTTTCCCTGTTTCTTTAATTCTTCTACCTTAATTTTTAAATCATCTTTTATGGCTTGTGATGCAAGCTTTCCATCTAATAATTCCATTTTGCAAAATTAGCCATCCACATTCGTTTTACTTTGTTTTTATGGAAGAGATAAAAATTAATTTCTTATTTTACCTGACCGTTAATTCTGGCGGGCATTTAAATAGCTGCATTGAAAGAATTTTATTTTGTCTTTACTTTTATCGTATTTACGTGTAACAGTTTCAGCCAGGCAGTGCGCCAACCAATAGCGGCTCATTATATCGGCGTAGGTGCATATAGTATTAACCATATTGATGTTTTTTCTTTTACGTCAAACCAGGCAGCGTTGGCACAAATAAAAAACGCAGCAGCGGGTATGTATGGCGAAAAACGTTTTTTGCTTTCTTCAATAAACTTGTATTCTGCCGTTGCTGTTTTACCAACAAAGCAGGGGAATTTTGGTTTGCAGGCTGATTACTTTGGATATAAAAATTACAATGAATCACAAATTGGGATTGCCTATGCAAGAAACCTGGGCAGTAATTTGGATATCGGTATAAAATTTAATTATTACGGATTTCGTATTCCTGCTTATGGAAATTCTTCTGCGATAAACTTTGAGCTAGGCGCCATTGCTCATCTTTCAGATAAATTACATGTTGGCATTCATGCATATAATCCTGTAGGCGGAAAATTATCAAAAACAGATAATGAAAAACTAAGTTCTGTTTATAAGTTTGGAATAGGTTACGAAGCATCAGAAAAGTTTTTGGTTAGCACAGAAATTATTAAAGAAGAAGATCAACCTGTGAATGTTGATGTGGGAGTACAATACAATTTCATGAAACAATTTTTTGTGAGAGCTGGCACTTCTACTGAAACCACAAACAGTTATGCAGGTGCAGGGATAAGCTGGAAAAGTTTTCGTTTAGATATTACAGGTGGTTACCATCCTCAACTTGGCTTTACTCCCGGATTATTACTCGTAATAAATTTTAATAAAAAGGAAGAGTGAAAAAATCTTTCTATATAAAAATTTTATTTACTTACTTACTCTTGCTACAATTTATTTATTCAGCAAGAGCGCAGGAAACTCCAACTATTCCACCGGTTATTATTGAGCAGCAACTGGAAAACCTTACAGAAAATAACGAGGATGTAGAAACAGAAGATGATTCTTATCTACAGGAGATGCAGCACTTTGCTGACAACCCAATAAACCTTAATAATGCGACTGAAAGTGATTTGAAACAATTAAAAATCTTGACAGCTTTACAGATCCAAAATTTTATTTCTTATAGAAATCTTTTTGGAAATTTTATAAATATTTATGAATTGCAGGCAGTGCCCGGCTGGAATATTTCAATGATAAGAAGAATTCGTCCTTATATCACTGTTAATGATCAGCCTTCTTTATTTACATCCTTAGGCGTGAGATTAAGAAACGGGCAAAAAAGTATATTGGCGAGAGTTACACAGGTTTTAGAAAAATCAAAAGGTTATTTATTTGATACAGCAAAAAGCTTTTACCCGGGCAGCCCGCAAAAACTTTTTCTTCGCTATAAATATTCTTATAAAAACCTTTTGCAATATGGTATAACAGCGGAGAAAGATGCAGGCGAACAATTTTTTAAAGGAGCACAAAAATCCGGATTCGATTTTTATTCAGCGCATTTTTTTGTGAGAAATATCGGCACTATAAAATCACTTGCGCTTGGAGATTTTACTGTAAACCTTGGGCAAGGCTTAACACAATGGATGGGACTTGCATTTAAAAAGAGCTCAGATGTTTTAAATATAAAAAGGCAAGCTGATGTGCTTCGACCTTATAATTCTGCCGGAGAAATTTATTTTCACCGCGGTGCAGGAATTACTTTACAAAAAAAATATTTGGAGGCTACTGCGTTTGTCAGTTACCGTAAATTAGATGCAAACTTTGTTGTTGATACTTTAAATAACGAGGATTTTGTTTCTTCTTTACAAACTTCGGGTTATCACCGGACACGTAATGAAGCGGCTGATAAAAATATTCAAAGGCAGCTAGCTATTGGGGGAAATTTTTCTTTTACTAAAAATAAATTTCATCTCGGGGTTAATGGAGTGCATTATTATTTTAAGTATCCTATTAATAAATCTGAAGGGCTATATAATAAATATTCATTACACGGAAGTAACTGGGGTAACTATAGTATTGATTACAGTTATACTTTTAGGAATATACATTTTTTTGGAGAAGCTGCTTCTACTGAAAAATTAGATGAAGCATTTATCAACGGATTATTAATAAGTACTGATGTACGAGTAGACATGAGTTTTGTATATCGCAAAATTTCGAGAGCTTATCAATCTTTGTACACAAATGCTTTTACTGAAAGTACCTTTCCTACAAATGAAAATGGTTTTTATGCCGGTATAAGTATTAATCCAACTGATGTTTGGAGGATAGATGCCTCTGCTGATCTATATAAATTTCCATGGTTAAAGTTTAGAACAGATGCACCAACCGCCGGCAATGATTATTTATTACAGGTGTCATATAAACCTAATAAGCAAACTGAAATTTATTCAAGATATCGTTCAGAAAGAAAAGCGATCAATAATAATCCAAATGGATTTGTATTAAATCCTGTGATACCTAGGCCAAAACAAAGTTGGAGAACACAGCTAACTTATAAGTTAAATCCAACTTTTACGTTCCGCACAAGAACAGAAATACTTTGGTACGATAAAACAGGCGCGGTTCCCGAACAAGGATTTTTAACCTATGCTGACATAATATACAAACCCTTAAGAAAGCCATACTCAGGCAATATAAGATTACAATATTTTGAAACAGATAGTTATAACAGCCGTGTATATGCTTATGAAAATGATGTTCTTTACAGTTTCTCTATCCCTGTTTTTTATGATAAGGGCTACAGGTATTATCTAAATCTTAATTATGATGTAACAAGAAAACTATCAGTCTGGTTACGTTTTGCTCAAACAATTTATCCTGATAAAAATATTATTGGCAGTGGTCTTGATGAAATTATGGATAATAAAAAAACAGAAATTAAGTTGCAGGCTATTTTTAATTTTTAAGTTTTGCTTCCCTCATGCAGCATTTTTAAATCAATTAATGTCCGTTTATATACCCCCAAAACGAAATTCAAAATAATTAACATCTTTTTTAGGTTTTGGAAATATCCTTATATTTACAACTTATAAAAAATTAAATCACACATGAGAAAAATCTTAACGCTCTTTATAATGCTTATGCTCAGTGCAGTATTGGCATTTTCACAAACCCGGGTTCTAACCGGAACGGTAACCGACGATAAGGGAGATCCAATTGCCGGGGCTACCGTAACAGTAAAAGGCTCCAAAACTGGTGTTGCAGCTGATGCGAACGGAAATTATAGAATTTCTGTTTCACCAGGATCAACTTTGGTAATTAGTGGAGTAGGCATTACATCTCAGGAATTTCCGGTAGGTGGACAAACTTCTTTAAATTTAAGTGTAACAAGAAGTGGTCCTGCAGAGTTATCAACCGTTGTAGTAACAACAGCGTTCGGAATCAGGAGAGAGAAAAAAGGGCTTTCATCTGCCGTATCCGAAGTTAAGTCCGATCAGCTTGTACAAAAATCGGAACCTGATATATTAAGAAGCTTAGAAGGTAAAGTGCCTGGAGTAAGTATTACATCTGGAGGAGGCGCTCCTGGGCAGAGTACAAAAATAAATATCCGCGGTATTACCTCCTTTAGTGGAAATAATCAGCCGATAATAGTAGTGGATGGTATTCCATTCGATAACTCAGTAAATGCTTCAGTGGGTTTAGATCAAAATACAGTTTTTTCCAATCGTTTGTATGATATTGATCCTAATAATGTAGAAAGTATAACGGTGTTGAAAGGTGCAAATGCAGCAGCTTTATATGGCAGTGGTGCACAAAATGGTGCTATAGTAATTACAACAAAGACCGGGACAAAGCTGAAAAACAAAGGATTGGAAGTAACATATAATGTATCCTATTCTACAGAAAAGGTGAGTAACTTGCCAGACTATCAGGGTATTTATGGACAAGGGTCTAATCAAAATTATAATGGAGGGTTTATCGGTAACTGGGGAGCTCCTTTTGGTTTTCAACGTGACATGTTGAACAAACAATTAGGTTACGACAGGTATACTAAAACAAATTCACCTGATTCAGTTCCTCACCCATTATATTATGCCAGTTATGCAGCAGCAAGATTCAGAACAGTATTTCCCGAATTAAAAGACGTTAATGTATTTTACGGACCACATGATATTGTCGGTGGATTTTTTCAAAGAGGCCATGTGGTGGAAAATAGTTTAAACGTTAATTCTTCGCAGGGGAAAACGGGATTGAATGCCGGCGTATCACGAATGACAAATACAGGAATTATTCCTAATTCTAATGCAGCCCGCACTTCATTAACATTTGGAGGAACTTCTTCATTGGCAAATGGACTTACTGTAAGTGGAAACGTAAATTATGTGAGAACTGAACAACAATCTCCCCAATCAGGTGCATCTTATTTTAATGATTATGGACCAGGAGAAGGTAACAGCTCTATTTATGCCCGTTTATTTTATTTACCCCGGAATTTTAATTTAAATGAATACCCATTTGAAACCCCTGATGGCAGGAACGTTTTTTACCGTTCACTGGATAATCCACGGTGGATTGCCAAATATAATCTGTTTAACAGCACCGTTGACAGGGCATTTGGAGGATTAACTTTCAGTTACGATCCCTTTAAGTGGTTAAATCTTACGGCACGTGGTGGCGTTAATACATATACTGATCATCAAACGAATTTTATTCGTCCGGGAGGCGCATCTGTTAATGAAGGTCGCTATTGGGAAGCAGATTTTTTAAACCAAACGTTAAACCTAACCTACCTTGCAACTATTAAAAAGAAGTTAACCACCGATTTGGATTTGCGTGCAACAGTAGGAGCTGATTATATACAACGCTATAACAGGGGAAGCAGAAATACCGGGTTAGGGGTAATAGATCCTACTTTAAAAACTTTGCGAAATACACAATCAGTATTAAATAATTTTGATTATTCAGAAAGATCAAGAAAAATAGGCGCTCTTGGTGAACTGCAATTTAGCTATAAAAACTATTTATTCTTAAACTTTACGGGCAGAAACGACTGGACATCTACCTTGCCAATAGGTAAAAACAGTTATTTCTTTCCAAGTGCAGGTATAGGCTTTGTATTTACTGAAGCGTTAGGCATTGGCAAAAAAATTATCAACTATGGTAAACTACGTTTATCAGGGGTTAAAGTAGCCAGAGAGCCAGGTGCATATCAATTACTCACTACCTATTCTATAAATCCTCAGGGGGGTGCCTATACTACCAATGCAGGTGGTTTATTTGACTACGCCTCATTAAGTAACCAGGTAAAAAATGCTAATCTTAAACCTGAAATAACCAAAGAGGTTGAAGCCGGTTTGGAAATGCAGTTTTTAAACAATAGAATAGGCTTCGATTTCACAGTCTTTAAGAAGAACAGTACTGACCAGATCATTTCTGTAAGTTCTCCTGCTTCATCAGGTTTTACAACAAGAGTTGTTAATGCAGGTGAAATTGAAAATAAAGGAATAGAATTGGGTTTAACTGTTTCACCTATACGAAACAAAAATTTTAATTGGACCTCAACTTTTAATTTTAGTCTGTTACGTTCAAAAGTAATTGATGCCGGACCAACAGGAGAAATATTTCTCGGGGGTAGTGGTTTTTCATCACTGGGAACTATCATCCGTACAGGTCAGCCATTTGGGTTGATCTACGGAAGTAAAAATGCACGTGATAGTGCAACCGGTGCTGTGTTAATTGACGAAACTCAGGGAACACCAATTCCTTTACCTGAATCTCAGATTATTGGTAATCCTGCTCCTGATTTTACATTAAACGTGAACAATAGCTTTAGCTACAAAGGATTAACATTAGGATTTCTTATTGACTGGCGCCAGGGGGGTGACATGTTCAGCATTACTGCCGCATCTTTGTTGCTCAGAGGTCAGTTAAATAACCCTTATGGTGTAGATCGTGAAGGAGTTAGAATAATCCCAGGAGTGTATGGAGATCCTCAAACCTATACAGCTATTTTAGATAGTAAAGGTGCGCCTATCAGAAATACTACGGGTGTTTCAGCTTTTGATTCTCATTTCAGTAATGGTTTTGGTGCTTATGGTGCAGATGAGACAAACGTATATGATGTTACTACTATCAGATTGCGGGAAGTAACTCTTGGATATGAATTCCCAAAAAACTTGTTAAAGAAAACATTCTTTGGTTCAGCACGCCTAAGCCTTAGCGCACGAAACTTATGGTTTAAAGCACCAAATTTGCTAAAAGGGTTAAATTTTGACCCAGAAGTATTAGCAGGCAATTCATTATCAAACGTTCAGGGATTTGATTTTGGTGCTTCACCATCAACAAAACGATATGGTATTAATTTAAGCGTAACTTTCTAAAATTATTAAAATGAAATTTAAAAAATATTTATTTACAGGATTTTTAATGTCGGTGTTTCTGTTCGCCGGTACAGGGTGTAAAAAGATGTTGGATTTAGACATTAATCAAAATCCTAATGATCCTACCAACGCACCATTCCGCTTATTACTAACTTCTGCAGAACTTAATGTACCCGCTGTTTTTCAGGGTGTTAATGAAGATGCACTAGGATATGTAGGTATTTTGGCAAACCAGGGATCAGATGCCTTTGATCTAAATAACTCTTCTTACAATGGCTTATGGAATTCTTTCTATCAAGGAGGTATGAAAGATTTGGATGAGCTGTTAAAAGCTACTGCAAATGGTGAAAGCCCACATTTTAGGGGAGTTGCCCAAACATTAAAAGCATACTTTTTCAGCATGTTTGTTGACCTTTTTGGAGATGTGCCTTATAGTGAAGCTTTTAAGGGAAATGCAGAGGAAGCTAACTTTACTCCCAAGTTTGATGCTGCAAAAGATATATATGATGATTTATTGAAATTAACGGATTCAGCACAGGCTAATTTAGCTAAAACCAGTGCTATAGCATTAAGCGGTGATATATATTATGCCAATAGTGTAACTAAATGGAGTACACTTGCCAATACAGTTAAGCTCTATTTATTAATTAAAACACGCCAGGTGCGTTCTACAGCACAAGCTGAGATAGGAGCTATTTTTACGAGTGGTAAATATATCAAGGCAAGCAGTGGC
>JBPCQG010000132.1:0-5681 GCA_050998315.1 Chitinophagaceae bacterium | reverse complement strand
TAGTAAGGAGTGTATATTTCTTCTCTTACTGAATTCGTGCTTACACGTATACTGTTCAATCCAGCTTCACACAAAGCTTTTACTGCCTTGGGGTCAGAACCGTTCGTGTTGATATTGATACTTCCTTTATCGGTATGCTTTCTTATTTCAATGATGGCTTCTTTTATCGTTTGCCACATTAATAAAGGCTCACCTTCGCAGCCTTGCCCAAAGCTTACTATAGGGTATGGCGCTGTTTCAAGGTGCGGAACTGTAAACTCTGTTATCTCTTCTGCGGTTGGTTTAAACATCAGCCTGTCCTGCGTGGAAATAATTGTTTCTTCCTGTGGCTGAAAAGAAATGCAGCCAATACAATTTGCGTTGCATGCAGGTGATGTAGGAACAGGGCATTCCCATCTTCCCATAAAATAATTTCTTGCAGCAGGACAATGATATGTGTTACAGCAATTATCAGCAAGATGTTTAACCAACCGGTTTTGAGGATATGCCGATAAATACGTGCTTACCCCGTCTTTAATTTTTTCATTTATAAAACCTTCACTCTCCTGTCTCACGTCTTTCTCGATTCGTACTGCGGGTACATAAAATTTTTCATTGTACCATCCGGCTGCAGTATAACAGAATAATGGTAATGTTTCAGCGCCTGGTAAACTTTCGAATGCAGCAATATATAATCCTGTATGCGCAGGGGGTATAAAAGCAGCAACTGCCCATCCCCTTTCACACAACCGCATCTCTCCTGTTTCTACATCAATGCCTATGCCGCGGCGTTCAGGAAGCTCATATAATTGTCCGCCAACAGGCAATTCTATCCATTCATCTTCCGGAACAGGCAATGCATCCGAGCCGCTGCGTCCTGTGGCATAAAGCGATAAATCTTCAAAAATATTTCCTTTATCATCGGAGTATAATATGTAAGGGGAACGACTCAATTTGATCAGTTTACCAATTGTTCTTTTGCAAAGGTATTAAAAGCATCTTCGCTGATATTTGTCGATGCAATTTCTGCTTGTAGCAATTTATTATTTTTAAAATCGAGAGTAAGAATATTATCCTTGAGAACAACATCTGAAAATTGATCCCAGGTGTATTTTTTGAATGGAATATTTCTTTTTTCAATGAGCTTTGAACTGAAATGAAAAGAAGCTTTTTGCAATGCTATGGTACTTAAAACAAATAAGATAGAATCAATTATCCATAGCCAGGGTATAGTAAAAAAAATTGCAAAAGGTAAAAAAAAGCCAGAGCCATAAGAAAATTTTTGACGACTCGTATTACAAATAAATAGTCTGTAACCGCTGTACAATGCAATAACCACCAACCCGGTTAAAGCTTTCTTCCATAATATTTCATTTAGCAGTAAATAAAGAAAGAATAATATATGCAGCACAACAAAGAAAAATATAATTATCCTATACGTTTTTTCTTTTTGATTTTTAAGAGTGATCTCAAACTTTTGCATTAAAGCAATTTTCTGAAACCATTAAATTGCATAATTTAAAAAGTACTCTTGCGCCCACATTCTCATCCCACTCATTCGTGCTTATACCAACTTCATTCAGGTCGAAGCCTATAAGCTGTTTGCCGCTCTGTAATATTTTTTTAAAAAGATAAAAAATCTGTTCTGTTTCAAAGCCTCCCTGAACCGGAGTTCCTGTATGCGGACATAGCTTGGGATCCAACCCATCAATATCGAAACTTATATATACCTTATCCGGCAGATGCTTAACAATTTCATCTGTAATTTTTTGCCATGTATCTCCTTCAAACATTCTTTCTTTTATTTCCTTATCAAAATAAGTTATTACTCTGTTATTGCTATTGCTAATATATTCACTTTCTGATTCGGAATAATCCCTCACACCAATCTGTACTAATTTAATCAGTTGTGGTATCTCTGCAAGAGCATTATACATTATTGATGCATGTGAGTATGTAAAATTTTCGTAGGCTTCTCTAAGATCGCAGTGTGCATCTATCTGGATTATACCAAACTCACCATACTTTTTTGCAATTGCTTTTAAAAAGCCTAATGGCGTACTATGATCGCCGCCCAAAAGCCCCACCAATTTATTTTTTTGGAGCAATTCATTTGTTTGCTCGTATACCCAGTTATTTAAAAACAAACTTCCGGCATTAACTTCCTTCAAAGTCCTGCTCATAAATTTATTATCCTCTACCTTTTCTCCCTGTGAGATATAATTTATGAATAATTCAGCTTCCTTGCGCAGGTAATCGCTTTTCATGAGAACTTTCTTATCAATATCTCTCATATAAAATCCTTTTTTCCATCCATCTTTTATATCCGCATCAATAAGGTCTACCTGCACACTGGCTTTACACATGTGTTCAGGAGCTCTTGCCGTTCCTGCTTTGTAACTAACTGTAACTTCCCATGGAACGGGTAAAATAATCAGTTCAGCATCTTCCTCAGTAAAAGGCAAGCCAAAAATATTGTTGTTTGGATTACCTACTGAATTGGGATCAAATTTGGATATATCGATCATAATGGATTCATATATGCTTTAAAAAAAATAGCGTATAAAGATAACGCTGTGGGTTAACGAATATTTAATCATAACATTCATTTCAAATAAAAATTGCTTTTAAAAAATATTAAATAAGTAAAATCATCCACGCTTTTTGAACTAATTTTGTGCCAGTTAAAAAGATTAATGAAGACATCACACATATTTATATTGGTAGCTATTGCAATAGCCATTGGAGCTTTATTAATGTACTCCGTAGATTTTTCAACGTACGATACTATTGAATCTGCAAAAAACAAGCAAGGAAAGTACGTTCATCTTATTGCAAAGCTTGATAAAAATCAACCTATTCAATATGATGCATTAAAGGACCCAAATTACCTATCCTTTTATGCGGTTGATAGTCTCGGTGGTTCTGCAAAAGTTATTTACCGTAATGCAAAACCCGCAGAGTTGGAACAAAGTGAAAGAATAGTTTTAAAAGGAAAAATGACCGGTGAAGTTTTTGAATGCGACAATATTTTATTAAAGTGCCCCTCCAAATATAAAGATGATAAAAAGCAGTTAGAAAAAACTGTTACCAAATCTAACTCATAAAGCAGCACATGAAGTTTGAAGGTGAACATTTATTACCCGGGCAAATCGGACATTTTTTTGTATTACTTGCGTTTATAGCATCACTTGTTTCTACCATAGCTTATTTTAAAGCATCAAGAACCGAAAATTCTTCTGATAAAAATTCGTGGCTGCGTTATGCAAGAGGCGCTTTCTTTACCCAGGTGATTTCTGTTCTTACAATTTTTGGTGTTATATTTTTTATTTGTTCCAATCATTATTTTGAATACCTATATGCATACAAGCATGCTTCAAAAGAATTAGAATCGAAATATTTGTTAGCCTGCGTTTGGGAAGGACAGGAAGGAAGTTTTTTATTGTGGTCCATCTGGCATTCAATACTTGGTATAATTTTAATTTTCAAAAGTAAGAAGTGGGAGGCGCCGGTAATGACTGTGATAAGTTTTGCGCAGGTATTTTTAGCGCTGATGTTATTGGGTTTATATTTTGGAGGTGTAAGACTGGGAAGCAATCCATTTGTGTTAACAAGGAATGAATTAGAAGGACCGATCTTCAGCCAGCCGAATTATTTATCATTTATAAAAGACGGTGTGGGGCTAAATGTTTTATTAAGAAATTACTGGATGGTAATTCATCCGCCGGTTTTGTTTTTAGGATTTGCAAGCACCCTTGTTCCTTTGGCTTTTGCATACGCAGGAATACAAACCAAAAAATTTGGAGAGTGGGTTAAACCTGCAATGCCATGGGCCTTAGCCAGCGGATGTGTTTTAGGTGTTGGTATAATGATGGGTGCAAAATGGGCTTATGAATCTTTATCGTTCGGAGGCTATTGGGCATGGGATCCTGTAGAAAATGCCTCTTTGGTGCCATGGCTGATTTTAATAGCTGGTTTGCATTGCATGGCAATTTATAATGCTACCGGCAATTCACTTAAAGCATCCTTTGTATTTATTATTCTTACCAATGCTTTTATTTTATACTCTACTTTTTTAACACGAACAGGAATTTTAGGTGATACCTCAGTGCATTCATTTACTGAAGCCGGGATGGCAATGAATATTTTGATTGGGTTATTTGCACTAGCAATCCCTCTCCCAATGTTTATTCTCTTTTTCAAGACCTACAAACAGATGCCTTCGGTTTATAAAGAAGAAAATATTTCTTCGCGTGAATTTTGGATGTTCATCGGGGCATTGATTATTTTTCTTTCTGCAATATTTATTATTGCTGTTACATCAGTACCGGTTTATAATAAAATATTTAATACAAATATTGCTGATCCGCAGGACAGGGAATTTACATACAACAAAGTGATGGTTCTTGTAGCGGTGATAATAGGACTTCTTACAGGAGTATCTCAATATTTTAAATACAGACAGACAGATAAAAAATATTTTTTAAAGAAGATTGCAATTCCTTTTAGTATTGCGCTTTCCATAACAATTTTACTTGCTTTTTTATATCCTATAGAATACATTAAGCAGGGAGCCGGTTTTTTAGGCGCAATCTACCTTGCAATTTTTGCAGCTACTTTTTCTGCTTTTGCAAATGCAACATATATATGGAATGTTTTAAAAGGGAATTTGAAAGCAGGTGGGGCTGCCATAGCTCATACAGGGTTTGCCATAATGATAGTCGGAATGCTTATATCATCTGGAAATAAGAAAGTTATAAGTGATAACAGGAAAACAGGTTTATTTGTTCCTTTTGCACAGGATCCTGATGGTAAGCATACAGAAGACCCCCTGGAGAATCTAACGCTTTTAAAAATGGTGCCAACACGTATGGCAGAATATGTTGTAATGTATGCCGGAGATTCTTCTGCCATTAAAGAAAAAAACCGCTCATTCTATAAATTACTGGTTGAAAAAAGGGATCTCTCAAATGGCAAGGTTTTAGAAAACTTTGAGCTTACACCTGATGTTTATAGAATGAAGGATAATAATCTTAGCTCAAATCCTGATATAAAGCATTATCTTTTTCATGATGTGTTCACCTATATTTCTTCGCTTTCTGACAGAAGTAGTACAGTTGATACAGCGCAATTTAAAATGCATGAAGTAAAAATAGGAGATTCTGTTTTTTATTCTAAAGGTTATATGATTTTAAGTGATGTTCTTAAAAATCCTGACAATGAAAAATTTCACTTTAAACCTACAGATACAGCCTTGGTAGCCGATATTACAGTTTATAGCAAAGACAGTACAAGCTATAAAGCATATCCTGTTCTCTCAATAAATAATTTTGAAGTGAATTATAGAGATGACACAGTTTTCGCTAAAAATCTTTACTTAAAAATGGCTGGTATTACACAAGATGAAAAATTTAAAATAGCAGTAAAAGAATCTGATATACCTGCTGACTTTTTAACGCTGAAAGCTTATTTGTTTCCATACATTAATTTAGTGTGGCTTGGTTTAATCATTATGGCTGCAGGTTTTATCGTTTCTTTGATAAGAAGGGCGAAAATAAAACCTCTATTTGCCGCAGTAGCATTGATAGCAGTAATTGGTGGTCTCTTTTATATGTTTCTTTTAGCCAATTAATCTCTTAAATTTTAAATATTATTTACAAATTCATACGTATATAACGTAGTTAATAGTTTAAATTTACGTT
>JBPCQG010000128.1:0-2826 GCA_050998315.1 Chitinophagaceae bacterium | reverse complement strand
GTATTCAGCATTGAAATTTATTCTTACTATTTTATTCTTTCTTCTGATTATTTTCTCTCATGCGCAGCAACAAAAACAACTTGCTGCAACGCCACCAATGGGTTGGAATAGCTGGACTATTTTGGGAAGAAAGACATCAAACTCGTTGGTTTCTTTAACTGACATTCAGTCTAATTTAAACTTCGATAATACAAGCAGATCAATAGCAGAATTTAATAAATAATTCTTATGAAAACTTATCTTACTACCATATTTACATTTTTTATTTTTTATAACTGCTCTGCACAGTATAATTTTTCTGCGTTAGATAGTTTGTTTCAAAAAAAAGCTTCAGTTATCTCCGGTAATGGCGGCGGTGTAACAACAGTATTAATAAAGAATGGAAAACAAATCTATAATAAATCGATTGGTGATTTTAATATAGATAAGCAGGTGCCAATTGCGTCTGCATCAAAATGGTATGCAGCAACATTAATCATGTGTCTTGTGCATGAAGGCAAGCTTTCTCTTAATGATAAAGTAAGTAAATACATTCCTTCTTTTAAAGTAAAGGATAAAGAAAATATTACTATTCGTCAATGCTTTTCATTAACAACAGGCTTTGCCGGCAGTAGTGAAACGCTTGATGAGTTTATGGGCAACCGCCTTGCACAAACATACCAACAAATGGTAGATGCTATTGCAGCAACGCCTTTGATAGCAAGCCCCGGAAGCCAAATAAATTATGGCGGAATTGGAATGCAGGTAGCCGGAAGAGTGGCAGAAATTGTTACCGGCAAAAGCTGGAATCAACTTTTTAAAGAGAAGATTGTTTTACCGCTTGGCTTAACCAATACAGAATATGGCGGTGCTAAACTTGGTGCTGTTCCTCGTATTGCCGGGGGTGTAAAAAGTACTGCAGCCGATTATTTAAAACTGCTGGAAATGATTTTTAATAATGGTGTTTATAAAGGCAAAACAATATTATCTGCTAAAGAGATAAACATAATGCTTGCCGATCAAACCAATAATGCTTCTATTGGTTACAGCCCGTTTACAAAATATAAAAAGATAATGAAGACAACCAACGACCCACGTTATGGAATTGGTAATTGGGTTGTTGCAGATGAAAATATTGATATAAATGTTTCACCCGGAGCTTTTGGTTTTACACCCTGGATTGACAGGGTAAATGGCTATTATGGAGTGATTGCAATAAAAAGTTCTTTCCCTAAAGTGATGCCTGTATTTTGGGAGGCATTAAATATTATTAATCAACAATTAGATAAAAATAAATAGTTGGCAAGCTCTAAAAAATATTTTTATCTTAAATAATCCATCATTTTCTTTTAACCCCCGATGGTAATAATTGTGCAGTAGTGGTTGGTCCCTGTACAATCAATTTTCCATCTTTTAAAATTTTCATTCTATCAATAAAAACCACACGTTTATCACCTGTTAATGAAGTGCGGCCGTGATAAACACAAAACATTTCTTTTCCATCAGGCGAATAAGCAATACTGTTATGACCAGTGCCTGTTACAGTGCCACCTTGCGCTACATTTTTTTGTAAAACAGGATTGTTAGCTGCTTTTGTAAATGGACCTAACGGAGATTTTGAAGTCGCATAACCCACTGCATAATTTTTTCCGCCAAAATAATTTGCAGAATACATCATGTAATAAGTATCACCTTTTTTAAAGGCAACAGATCCTTCTGTCCAGCGGCGGTTTACTTCTTTAGATGTTACTGAACGGCTTTCCATTCAGCCTGCTTATCTTTCATACTTACCGGTGGACGCAACAATAAAACGGGTTCACCAATCACACCGGTAAAATCAGGTTTTAATTCAACGCCATACACCCAGCTTTCTTCAATTTCATTAAACCAGCCTTTGTCTTTTGCCCAGCTTGCCACTTCACTTTCTACCGGGTGCTTATAACAAACTCGTGAATAATAGAGATACAATTTCCCATCTTTATCAAACAAAACATTTCCATCAATAATCGGATAACCCGGATCAAAAATGGGTTTGTCTGTCATATCTATAAACGGTCCGGTTGGTTTATCAGCAACCGCTACACCAATGCGAAAATTTTCCAGTTCATTGGTTGGATTATTGTTCCATTGCGAGCTATAAAACATGTAAAATTTTCCTTTCACTTCATATACTTCCGGCGCCCAATAAGCGCCATTCCACATTTTATCAATGCTGCCCCAGCCATTTTTATTATCTCCAAAATAAACCTGCCCTTCTTTTTTCCAGTTAACAAGATCGGTGGAGGAATATGCAGAGAAACCGTGTTTGGCACCGGCACCGGAACCATACATATAATATTTTTTCTCAGATTTTACATGCAAAACATAAGGGTCTCCAAACGCAACAGGCAACGGGTTTTTATAGGTTGTTTGTTTTGATTGTTTAACAGGTTGGGCATTCAGCAAACCTGTATTTGCTACAAATAACAATACACATATAAGGCTGGCATTTCGTTTCATAGTTTGTTTATTTTATTACAAGTCACTATTATTTTAAGATGAAATTTATTTGAACCAAAGATTTAAACTTACTTCTCATTTCAACTTTTTTAAATTATTTTCCAACGTCATTAAAACTTTAGCCGGATATACTGTACTATTTAACCAGAGGTTCATCGGGTACTTGGTAAAAAAGGTTGGATAGTCGCCATTATGTTCTTTTTGTACAAGGGTAAAGGTATTGGCTATAGACTTTGCTTTGGCTAAGTAAATTTCTTTTTTAGTAGCAGCATACGCCTGCCAGAAAGTTTCTATCATTATACCTGCAGCTCTTCCAACAGGCATCCAAAAAACATACTGCTCATGCAC
>JBPCQG010000036.1:0-6444 GCA_050998315.1 Chitinophagaceae bacterium | reverse complement strand
AGATAGTTTTGTTCCTGTCCATTCGTCTTCCTTTTTAAGAAATGAAAGTTTACTATCTGTAACAAGCCAAACAATTTTTTTGTCGGGGATTAGTTCTACCAATTTTTGTTTAGAATAATGTGCTCCGTCACCTGCCCGAAAGGTGAACTCATCATTGAGTTTGTTTGAACTGCCTTCAATTTCTTCTGAATATAATCCTGACCACCATTCACGAACATTCATGATGGCGTTAAATATTTCCTTCGGGGATCGTTCTACCAAATAGGTAGTGGTAAAATTTTGATTTTTCATTTTTATTTATTTGGCTGTTATGATTTAATTTGTTATGACATGATAGGAACACTACTAATACCGCCATCAATTACATACTCTGAACCAGTGATAAATGAAGCATCATCAGAAGAAATAAATGATATTAATTTTGCAATATCAGAAGGCGCACCAAATCGTTTTACGGGAATTTTATTTTGAATGGCACCTGCCATTTGCTGAAGTGCTTCTTGAGGTAAACCAACTTTGCCAAAGATTGGAGTTTCAGTAGGGCCGGGGCAAACAGCGTTTACTCGTATTCCTTTAGGAGCTAATTCAAAACTAATACTACGAACCAATGAATTAATTGCGGCTTTCGTTGCACTGTAAACAGAATGTGCCGGTGCAGGTGCCGAATATGCTCCAACGGATGAAATTAAAATAACCGACGCACCTTCATTAAGCAGAGGAACAAATTTTTGAAGTGTAAAAAAAACTCCCTTTACATTAATGTTCATTGAAGAATCGTAACTGCTTTCGGTTACAGATTCAAAAGGCACGATGGAATATATCCCGGCATTAATAACGAGAATATCAATTTTACCAAATTGAGTTTTTGTTTTTGCTGCAAGTGCATCCATGTCTAAAAGGTTAGCTTGGTCAGAAACAATTCCGATTGCTCCAATTTCCTTCCCAGTATCTTCAACTGCCTTTTGGTTGCGACCTGTAATGATGACTTTTGCACCTTCTGCAATTAATTCTTTAGCCGTTGCTAAGCCAATACCACTGCTACCCCCGGTAACAACAGCAACTTTATTTGCTTGTTTATTCATTTTAATTTTTTTAGCGCGGTGAATTTTATGATGGCAAAAGTAATGTCTAAACAACTTTTAAAGGTGGTGTAAAATGGACATTATAATGGGTTGATTTGGACAAAATAAATATTTAGCATTGCAAAATAAATTTTAAATGAAACATATTACCATAATTGTCCCTCACGGGGAAGAGCAATCTAAGCACCGCAGCATGTTTAGCGGGGGCTTACGAAATATTTACAACAGCAATGGATGCAGGAAGGAAATTAGCAGAAAAGAACTATTTACAATTGGTAGGAGTGGATACAATTTCGAATATATTATGTAGGTAGAGTCTGCGAAACCCGGTTTTACAGCCATGGATGCTATTTTATTTTTTTAAAATTTTATTGAAGAAATAAGCCAATACAAGGACAAGAATCACTGTAGCCATCAAACAGAATCCAAGTATATCATAATTTAGTATTTTTCCATCTGGTGACTGAGTAACTATTAAACCTGTAATGCCTGCGGCAAAACCACCTGCAATCTGCTGAAAAGAAGCATTGATGCTCATAAATGCTCCTCTATCCTGTGGGTGAGGGATGACTGTTATTAAAGAATTAACCGAGATCATCCGGGCGCTTAACATTATAAAGAAAATTATATTGCAGAGTATAGTTAACCAAAGAGGTGTTGACATTAAATGTGTATATATTGGAATAATAATCAGACTGAGGATTGAAACAGCTACCAGGAATTTGAATTTTCCAAAATAATCTATACCTTTTCCGATAAAAGGGGCGGTAGTAAAGGTGAAAATACCAGTTATGAGATAAACAAAGGGTAGTTGTTGCATAGAAACTCCCGCATTATTTGAGATGAAAACTGCATTAAATGGAAGGATCATCCAACCGGCCAACATTAAAACCAAAGAAAGTGCATATGCCAATATATATTGGGGTTTTACAATTGTTTTAAAAAGATGCGTTACAGCATTGTTTCGGGATGGGTTCTTTAAATGCTCATCAATGGGTTTTATATAAATTAAAACGATCAGGAAATAAATAATTGCCAAAATTACTACCATCCAAAAAGCGGAGTGCCACCCTAGATACTTGGCAGCAATAAGTGCAAGTGGAAACCCAAGGATCTGGCTTAAACCAGGTCCCATTTGTACGAAACCCATTACACGACCCCTTACTTCTATTTTGAATAAATCAGTAATAATTGCAAAGCTGATTCCGCCCAATACGCCACCAAATAAACCACTAAAAATTCGTGCGATTACAAAGAAATTATAATTTGGAGCAATAGCACGCATGGCTGTACCAATCGTAAACCCAACTAGGAAGACCAAAAGCATTTTTTTTCGGTCAAATTTGTCAGCAAAACCTGCCGCTAAAAATCCTGAGATGGCGGCAGAAAATGCGTAAACTGAAACAACCCATCCATACTGTCTGGGGGTTATAGCGAGTTCTTTTAAAATTACAGGACCCAAAGGTGTTAATACTACAAAGTCTAGAAAAACCATAAAATTAAGTATGGTCAGCATTGTTATTAAGAATCTCTGATATGTTGAAAATATTTTTTCTTTCATTTTAATATTAGTAGTAATTCTAATTATGTTTAAAGTAATTTATCATGCAAAAATATTCTCTAAATATTGCTTACATGGGGACTAAAATGGACATTGTAGTGGGTTGTTTTGGACAAAAAGAATTGTTATCTTTGACCCAAATAAATTTTAAATGAAACATATTACCATAATTGTTCCTCACGGACAGAGCAATTTAAGCACCGCAGCTTGTTTAGCGGGGGCTTACGAAATATTTACAACAGCCAATGGATACAGGAAAAAATCCGATATCTATGGGATGGGCAAAAATGAATTGTATACAATTGAATTGGCAGGTATTTCGGAAAGTGAGGAAATCAATAGCGGTTTGTTTACTGTGAAGCCACAGATCAACATTTCGGCTATAACCAAAACTAATCTCATAATTATTCCTTCAACATTAATTCGCTGTTATAAGGATGCAGTAAAGGGCAACCAATTGTTGATTAACTGGATTGAGCAACAATATAAAAATGGTGCTGAAATAGCCAGCATGTGTTCTGGTGCTTTTTTGTTGGCTGCATCAGGTTTGCTTGATGGTAAAAGCTGCTCCACGCATTGGGCTCATGCGGACAATTTTAGAGCTATGTTTCCAAAAGTAAATTTACAAACTGATCAATTGATTACTGATGAAAATGGAATTTACACAAATGGTGGCGCTTACTCTTTCCTAAACCTGGTGATTTATCTTGTAGAGAAATATTATGACAGGCAAACAGCCATTTATTGTTCTAAAATTTTTCAGATAGAATTGGACAGGAATAGTCAGTCAGCATTCGCAATATTTACAGGGCAAAAATTGCACGGTGATGAAATGGTTCAAAAAGCACAGGCATATATTGAAAGCAAATTGGATGAAAAAATATCTGTTGAACATTTATCTTCCAGTTTTGCTGTCGGCAGACGAAACTTTGACAGAAGATTTATCAAGGCAACAGGAAATACTCCCCTTGAATATTCACAAAGAGTAAAAATTGAATCGGCAAAAAAAGCATTTGAAACCAATCGCAAAACAATTAATGAAGTAATGTATGAAGTCGGGTATTCGGATGTAAAAGCATTTCGTGAAGTATTTAGAAAAATTACAGGAATGTCACCTTTGGAATATAGAGGGAGATATAATAAGGAAGCCGTGGTTTGATACGAGTTGGCAATTACATTCTCCTGCCATTAGGAATTTGCGAACTACAGCTTGTTTCGAAAACTGTTTTTAGGGTTATCTTTTCATTTTTTCAAATCAAGACAAACTTATAATTCAAGGACGTCTTTTTACACTAATAAATTTAGCACCTAATTATTAATAGAAAGTTTCATAGTGGTTTACTACTCCTTCCAATTCCAATAAATATTCTTTGTCTTCCGGATAATATCTGGCTTTTTCATATTTATTACCTGCGAAATTTATAATACTTTCAATGTCTTTCCATTCCGTTATGGTGTAAAAATGGCAAATTTCCCCATCTATCTTACGAAGTATTTTAGCTGAAATATTTCCTACTGTTGCTAAATAATCTTTGAGTCCTGTTTCTTGAATATATTCTAAATATATGTCTGCGTTCTTTGCTGTAGTCCTGCCATGCCATATTCTTGTTATCATGTTGAAGATTTTAAAACTTAAATCACATTTCAGTGCTGTACTTTTTAATTTTATTGAAGAAAAGTTTGTTTGGTTTTTTACACAGTTCATGTTAGCTGTTCGTTGTTATCTTTTCGTGCCAAAGAATTCGGCTTGTAAAATAAACGTCTTTCCCTTGTCGGTACTTATTTCTCCTTTCCAATGAAATGAGTTTGATGTAATATCTTCAAAACTCCATTTCATTAAATTTTCACTTTCGTCTAATCCTTCGTGAATTATTTTTTCTCCTTCTTTCCAACCATAAAGTTTATTAGTAGCACCGCTTAAAGGGTTAAACCAATTGATACACCATTTTTGTTTTGAACTATCAAAATAACGAATAGTTATCCCATACCTATTTCTTATTTTAGATGTATCGGTTGTTCGCAAACTACGTTTGGGAGCAATCCAAACATCTTGTACTGCTCTTCCTTCCAAAATATATGAAAAATGCCATTCGCCTTGTGTTTTTAGAACTTCATTGTTTTCTAAGTAATCTATGACATCAACACTCCAACTTCCAATTAGCCAAGCATATAAATCTTTATCACTTAATTCAGCGTTTATTTTCTGTGAAATTAATGATGAAGAAAAAATTTCTTTTTGTCTTAATGAAATTTCATTTTCAGGAAATACTCTGTGCCAAATTCCTGGATAGTTCAAAACAAATCCATCATTATCAACTTCCAAATTTGCAGTAAAACCTGATGCAAGACTTTCGTATTTATAAATACCATTCCCAAGATTTGTATAACGTTGTTTTACGGGCTTAAATTTATTATTGGGTAAGTCAATATAGATAACTGAAATTTCTTTTGATTGTCCAATTGCTAATTTTAGTCTTTTAATAGGTAATGTATTGGTGAATGGGGTCAAAGAAATATCTATGTCTGTACAACCAATAAGTTCAGGTATAACTTTTTCGTTATTGTCAACCCATTGATTAGATTTGTTTTTGTGCAGCGAAATAGCGAAAGAGGTGTCTGAGTGAAAGTCAATATTAAACGTTTGAATCTCCCATTTTGAGTTTATTTCAAGTTTATAGTATATGTTGAGTAATTTACCCAAGCCTTGACCTGTAATTTGTCCAATCGCTTCAAAGTTTTGTTTTTTGGTTATCGTTGTAAATTCGGAAGTGTTCACATATGTACTTTTCCAAACTAAAATTTTGTCTAAATTTTGTGCTTCCATTATTGTTGGCATTAATATTAACAGTAAAGCTACTTTCAGTTTATCCATTTCGTTAAGAATTTTTTCTGTAGGTCTACAGGGTCTGTAACAATGACACCTAACGACAGTTTGTGAAAAAACCACCGTTGTTATATAAATATACACAGAATGTGAATTGCGAAAGCAACGTATAATTTTTGTTATTAATTGTTCATGCAATTCATACAAGGCATTTCCCGACACCAAACTTATTTTGCTACGCCCGATGATCATGTGAGTGCAGATAACCCCGTAAGGCTTATCGATGCTTTTATTGATAAGCTAGATCTGAATCAATTAGGCTTTAGCAATACCGTACATAAAAGCGAGGGGCGTCCACCCTATGCGCCTGGCATTCTTTTAAAACTATATTTATATGGTTACCTTAATAAAATCCGCAGCAGCCGTAAGTTAGAAAAAGAAACCACCCGCAATACAGAGATGCAATGGCTTCTTCAAAACCTGCAACCTAACTATCATACCATTGCCGACTTTCGCAAAGCACATGGAAAGCCGCTGGCAAAAATGTTTAAATTATATGTGCAGTTTATCATTGATGCCGGGCTTGTGGGCAAAACAACAATAGGTATAGATGGCAGTAAGTTTAAAGCGGTAAACAGCCGCAAGAATAATTACAATCAAAAAAAGATAGACAAGCACCAGCAGTTTATAGAAGACAAGGCAGCAAAATACCTGCAGGAACTTGATGACCTGGACAAGCAGGAAAATCTTGCAGGCGATGATGCATTGCAAATAAAAAAAGAAAAGAGAGCAGATGGCATGAAAAAATGAAAAGAGCGCAAAATAAAATACGATACTCTACAGGAGCAATTAAATAATACAACGGACAAACAGATCAGCACCACGGATAAGGATAGCCGCAGTATTATCATTGTAAAAAATATTGTTGAAGTAGCGTATAACGTGCAGAATGCCGTAGATGATAAGCACAATCTCAT
>JBPCQG010000461.1:0-3638 GCA_050998315.1 Chitinophagaceae bacterium | reverse complement strand
CAGCACGCCTTTGCCGCCATACAATTTTTTATCGTTATCACGAAGCTCAACGGCTTCGTGTACGCCTGTGCTTGCGCCTGATGGAACAGCAGCTCTTCCTAAGTGTTCATTTTCGGTTAATACATCTACTTCTACCGTAGGGTTTCCGCGGCTGTCTAAAATTTGTCTAGCCTGTATGTTTGCGATGTAGCTCATTGTATGGTTTTTAGAATTATCGTATCCATTTAAATTGTGGAGAAGAGGATTTTTCTATAGTATCAAATTCATGATGGTCAGATGAAATGATAACGGCTTTTTTTATTGTTGCCAATGCAAGCACAAAAGAATCAGCAAAAGATATTTTATGAGTAGCTTTATAAAAGCCTGCAATTTGAATAAAACGGTTATCCATTTTATTTATAAGAATAATTAGTTGCTTTTCAACAGAGAACAGTAATTTATCCGCAAAATTTTTTCCTGAGGAACGAAAAAATTCATAATAAACTTCGAGAAGAGTTGCTTTATGAAGAAAGATTGTGCATTTACCATCAATCGCATCTTTAAAAATATCGTCAACTATAATATGACCTTCTTCATCTTTTAAAAAAGCAATGAAAGCACAGGCATCTAAAGCATAATTCATCATTTATCTGTCTAATAATTTTTCTTCCTGCTTACGTTTTGCAAAATCTTCACTGCTGCTCATGCAATCTTTAAACATACCCTTAGCCTCATAAATAGCCTTATATTTTTCAGGAATTTTTTTATTGGGCTTTTTTAATTTCTCCAATAATGAAACAACTTTGCCTAATTCGTGTTCGGGAACTTCATTAACCAATTGAAGGATTTTTTCTTTGTTTTTTTTTGCCGGCATAGCAAAAGCATTTTTACAAATTTAAATTTTTTAATTGGTAAGATTTCTAAATACTTCTTCCAAACTGTAGCTTTCACTTTGTAAAGAAACAATATTCAGGTTGTGCTGCAAACTCAATTCTAAAAGTTGCTTTCTTACTGCTTCAGGGTTTGTAGTTTGTAGTTTCTAGTTTGTGGTTTGTAGTTGTTCGATTTTATCAACGTTATTTATTTGTTTCAGTAATTCCGGTTCAACAGACTCTTTGAATTGTACAATAACCGCATGAGAGTTCTTATTTGCTTTTTGCAAATTGCTTAGCTGGTCATCGGCTACAATACTTCCTTTGTTGATGATAATTACCCTGTCGCAAATGGCTTCAACTTCCTGTAAAATATGGGAAGAAAAAAGCACTGTTTTATTCTTCCCCAGGTTTTTTATTACATCTCTTATTTCTACTATCTGGTTGGGGTCTAAGCCGCTGGTGGGCTCATCAAGAATTAAAACTTCGGGGTCATGTATTAATGCTGCAGCCAAACCAACACGCTGTTTATATCCTTTACTTAGCTGTCCGATCTTCTTTTTACTTTCTACAGTTAATCCTGTTAGTGCAATCACGTCCTCGATCCTGTTTTTTATATTTTTTATTTGATGAACATTGGCGATGAATTCCAGGTATTCTCTTACATACATTTCATAATACAATGGATTGCCTTCCGGGAGATAACCTATTTTCTTTTTTGTTTCCAGTTTATTGCTTTGTACATTTAAGCCACTGACAAATGCATTTCCATTGTCAGCTTCCAGGTAGCCTGTAATAATTTTCATTGTAGTAGATTTTCCTGCACCATTCGGACCAAGGAAACCTACAATTTCTGCCTTATCTATTTTAAAGGAAATATTATCAATTGCTCTTTGTTGCCCGTAAATTTTTGTGAGGTTGGAAACTTCAATCGACATGCGGCTAAATTACGAAAATTGATTTTGGGCTCCACGTGAACAACAATATATGAAGAATTAAAATTTTACACCAAATTTTTCTATTAAGGGATAAAGTTCAAGATGAGTAGATATCAAGGATTCGGCATATTCTTCAGCTAATAAGCCTTCCCCCGCCGGAATTATTTTTCTTAAAGTTTCATAATCATTGAAATTATCAGGTAAAAATTTATAAATAGTTAATGTGTAATCAGGATGCATGTTCCAACTTTTGTATTGTTTTTCGCAATATTTAATGATTTTAAGTTTGTTTATACTTTTAATTTCGTCGGAGTTAAAGAAGAGACCATTTGTTATTTTCCCTTCACCCCAGTTAAAAAATGAAGTGGAGACGGACACATTTTCATAATTTTTACTATCGTATTCAGCATTATACATCGATATAGCTCCGTTTGTTTTAATTATATCCTCATCAGATACAATACAATTTTTTAACTTAGAATCATTACTTTGTTTTATAATGGATTCTAGGTTATTTATGACTTTGGACCAAAAATTCTTAATAAGTTTCTCTTTATATATTTTGAATCTATTTCCAATTTCAAACGCTGCCTCAAAGTTCTCTTCTTTAATTACAAAATCGTAGAGATCTTCATCAAATTTGTTCATCACAAATAGTTTCAAGAGTTAATAAATATTGTGCTATTGAATATTTTATTTTAGGAGCTTTCACTAAATCCATGCACCGTTTCAACCAGTTAGTTATTTCCTTTTTGTAAGATATTATTATTAATTGTCCATTTTCTTTAAGTTCATTTTGTTGGGTTTGATCCATAGAAATTTCTGTGGGCATACATTCTTGCAGTCTAAGGTAAATGAGCCTTATTTTTTCAGATGTCTTTATTTTTGCTTTCGAATATTCATAATATTTTGTTAGTTGTTTATCCCCGTCGCCTGCAAGAATTTTATTTTCTATAATTATCAGAAATGGGTTAAGCTTATCCTTATGATGAATATAGATATCTACGAAACCATTTTTTATAGCTTCTTCATCCTTTATGTATAAATATCTGGTATCTATATTGCCAAATACTTTATGATCTTTTTCTGGCAAAATAGTTCGAATAAATTCCTTATAAAAAAGATCACCTTGGCTATGTGTGCCTTGCGGATTTAATAATTCAGTTAGGAAAGGGGTATGTAATAAAGCTTCCATCCAGTTGACTTTTAGAATGGAGAATAAATTAAACCGACTTGCCTCTGATTGATCTTTATTGTACCAATCATCTAAAAAATTCTTATAGCGTTTAATTAAATCACTATATGCTTTAATATCAGTTTGCAATATTTTATTAATAAAAACTCAAAATAGATATTTTTAGCTAATCAGAAATAATATTTATTTATTCCCCTACGGCGGCTGCGGCGGTCTATTCTGTGGCGGACGTTTTTGTTGAGTTCTTTGTTGCGGCGGTCTCTTTGGACGGTTTTGAGGATTGCCTTGCTGTGGTCCCTTTTGTTGTTGTTGGCCACCTTGCGGCCCGGTTTGCTGTGAACGGTTTTGTGGAGGACGGTTTTGATTCTGTTGCCCTCTTTCTTTTGTCCTGCGTTTTTGGGTATTTTTTTCTAAGGAACGTAAACTTATCTGTCCTACTACATCAACAAATTCAGGTTCAATTTCTTTTGGCTTGCCGGTAATAACTTCAACCGTTTCCAATGCATCAGGTTTTATTCCCTGCCTGTTTTGAGACTGAATTTTTTTAACCTCATCAATGGACACGGGATAATGCTTTGTACTTTCCGGCATTGTGTACCACATTATGTTCCTGAAAATATCTTTTTTTATAAGGAAGGCTCTGCCTTTTGTAAC
>JBPCQG010000424.1:0-4990 GCA_050998315.1 Chitinophagaceae bacterium | reverse complement strand
GCCACTTATAAAAAGGCAAAAGAAAGTTATCTTCTTTGATGAATTCCCCTGGATCAATTCTCCCCGCTCTGGTTTTTTACAAGCATTTGAGAATTTCTGGAATGTATGGGCATCACGCCAGAAAAATCTCGTGGTTGTTCTTTGCGGTTCTGCAGCAGCATGGATGATCCAGAAAGTAATCAATAACAGAGGTGGTTTGTATAATAGGGTGACGAGTAAAATCAGATTGCTACCGTTCAGTATACATGAAGCCGCTACCTTATTGAAAGAAAAAAAGATAACCCTTAATGAATATCAGATATTACAACTTTATATGGTCATGGGCGGCATTCCGCAATACTTAAAAGAAATTGAACTAGGCGAAAGTGCTACTCAGGCTATTGACAGGATATGCTTCACCAAAGATGGATTTTTGCACGAAGAGTTCAAGAATTTATTCAAATCGATCTTTGATGATTCAGACAATCACATAGAGGTGATTCGGGCCCTTGCAAAAAAAGGGAAAGGACTTACCAGGACTGAGATTATACAAGCATGTGATTTAAGTTCGGGTGGAGGAACCACCCAATTGCTTGAAGAACTTACAGAATCAGGTTTTATTAGTTCCTATATCCCCTTCGATAGAACTGCAAAGGATAATATCTACCGGCTTACAGATGAGTATTCTCACTTCTATTTAAAATTTATAGAAGGCAACAGGATCAAGGGAAAAGGATCATGGGCAAAATTTTCGACAGGACAATCGTATAAAAGCTGGAGTGGTTTCGCCTTTGAAAATATCTGTATGAAACATGAACACCAACTAAAAAAAGCTTTGGGAATAGAGAACGTCCATACAGAAACATCTGTTTGGAGATACCACCCTAAGAAAGGGGAACAGGGAGCGCAGATAGATCTGTTGATGGACAGGCAGGACATGTGTATTAATATATGTGAGATGAAATTTTCTACAGAAGCATATGCGATTACTAAAGGATATGCTAAAGAATTAGAGATTAAACTGAAGGCCTTTCTGGAAAACACCAAGACACGAAAAGCTTTATTCATAACAATGGTAACCACTTTCGGTGTTAAAAATATTGATAAACATGCCGGTTTGGTTCAAAACCAAATAACAATTGAATCACTTTTTAAAGTATAGAATGATGACAAAAGTGAAGGTCTAATTGATGGCGTAAGTGATAGTATAAAAAATCTTATTTAAAATTTAGTTCGTATAGATGTCTAAATAATATTAACTATTAACTCTTTTTTACTATCAAGAGTTCCATATGGATAAGTAAATCAAAAAAATCTAAAACACTCATCGTTGAGTAAAGGAGATTTACTCGAAGGTGTTCGATTGAGCGGCAATGTAAGATCTCTTGCTGAAATTGAAGAAGCATATATGGAGAAGAATGGGCAAATAAGTATTATAAAAAAAACTAATTGTTGTATGGGGTTCCGACATATATATTAATAAATAAATTATTTTTTTATTTAATATTTATGAGTACCTTATCAAAACTATTTCGCTTGTCACCCAAAACTAACTGCATTTTTTAAACCTTATCAAATGTCAAGCATATTAATAGCGGATAAGTCCCAAGATGTTTTAGAAGTGATGAAGGTATTATTAGAAAAGGATGGTTATGAAATAAAACCCGTGCTTAGTGAAAAAATATTGTTTAAAGAACTAGAACACGCTATTGCAGATATAATACTTTTAGATACTTCCTTTAGCGGGGATAAAGGAAAAGAAATATGCAAAGAAATAAAGAGCAATCGAAAAACAAGGAACATTCCTATTATATTAATGTCAACCAATGATAAATTGTTAAGCGATCATGAAGAATGTGGCGCAATAGATGTTCTTTCAAAGCCTTTTCATTTTCGTGATTTAAAAAAGAAAATAAAATCAGTGCTTGAATTAATAGATGCGGATTAAGAAAATAGTAGAGCTGATATTAAACTATTGTGATGAAATACCTAACCAGGATGATGCGTGAAACTTTAATGGAATGTCATGAAAGAGAGTTACTGAGTCTTCCTCCTATTTCTGTTAATGAAACAATGCATTTGAAAGGATTATATGCCCGGGGATTAGTAGAACCAAGAATTTATAAAAATGAAAGTGGCAATGGAATAATAGCTTTTTATGTTACTAAAGCAGGACAAGTATATTTAGAATCGTTAAAATGATTTTTACTGCAACACTTCAGCCCACTACTTTGAGACCACTTTTTTACTTTCTTTAAGGGATTTTTTTTCCCATATCATTTACACACCAGCCTTTTATAACTTAAAAATAATTGGCATATTTTTTAAGTGTCATGTTTATTAATTAATCTAAAAATTAAAATCATGGCAAACACAAAAAATGAAGAAAAGAACACTATGAATCAACAAAATTCAGGAGGTAATTCAGGTGGTGGTGGAGGAAAGGGCAGTTCAGGTGGTGGTGGAGGAAAAGGAAGTTCAGGTGGTGGTAATTCCGGAGGCTCAGGCAGTGGTGGAGGAAAGGGCAATTCAGGTGGTGGAAATTCAGGAAGTGGTGGCAAAGGAAACTCCGGTAATGATAGTGGCAGTGCAGAAAAAGGTGGATCGAAAGGGGGGAAATATTTTATAGTAATTTTGATAAAACAGATGCCTGCGTGTATACGTGGGGCATTATTTTATTTTTATCCCCGTGCATACCAATTGAATCAAACTGTTCCTATTAAGAGTATAGATGTCTAAATAATTTTTAACTATTAACTCTTTTTTACTATCAAGTGTTCCATATCTGGTGTATTCATCATCCTTTCCATTTCTGCTTCAATCATTTCCTGAATATCTTTTTTAACCTGTAAATAATTATCCTGAATTGCATTTGACGATACATTTTTGATGACAGGTAAGCCAAGATATTTATTCTGTTCTGCAAGTAAAGCATTATGATCATTAACTATTTTATTATGGAATGCCTTTAGTTCTATCTTCTGTTCGGGATTGTCTGCAACGATACCTACAAATTCACCACTTGATAACGATGCAATAGTAGATGCAGGTATTGCAAGTTCCAACTGTTTTGATTTGCTGATGGAGGTATCATTGCTATTGATGGAAATGCTTTCCCTGTCCTGCATGATCTTGCCGAAGCGTTCTGATAATTGTTTTGCCGTATCGCCTGTAACCTGTCCGCTGATCACATTTCCTGCAATATTCATAATCACTTCTGCCTGCTCCCTCCCATAATCTTTTTTTAGCTGGCTGTAATCCTGAACGGCTAACGTTGTAGCGATTTTATTAGATCGGGCAGTCGCCATTAAGTTATCAATACCATTAAAATAAATGGTTGGAAACTCGTCAAATATCAAGCTTGCCGGTATCCCGCCCTTCCGGTTAACGATCTTAATCAATCTTGAAATATATAAGGATAGTACTGCACCATATACCTGTTGTTTTTGGGGGTTGTTACCTACACAAATAATTTTAGGTTCCCTGGCATTATTAATATCCAATGAAAAGTCATTTCCATTCAGCACATAATACAATTGCGGAGAGGCAAGTTTAGCCATAGTAATTTTTGCGGCACCCATTTGCCCTTCTAATTGTTCCATCACATCATTTAAAAAAGCAGAAACAAAAGGGTTAATAAAAGCTTCTATTTCCGGTTCGGTACGAAGAATGCTGAACAGTTTATCATATTGTACCTGCATTAATTCGATTACATGAGGTAAGGTGCAGTAACATCCATTTCTATACTTTTTCAAAAACCAGATAATCGCTGTAATAAAATTGATGGGTGATTCGACAAAGAAATCGCCCTCCTTTTTTATCCATTCCCTGTTAAGTCCTAACATTATAGTTCTTGCCGATTCGATGGCATCTGTTATATCATTCATGGTTGAAGGAGCAAGCGGATTACAACGATGGCTGTATGATAGTTCATCAAAATTGATGATGTAAAATTTTGGTGTGATCCTATAGGATTTGCGTTCTTTTAAATAAGTGTTATAAGCAATCTTTGTTAAGTCGTCAAACTTAAAATCATAGACAAAAAGACTAAACCCTTTTTGAATGTGCTGTTTAATAATATGCTGAATAATAAAATAAGATTTGCCTGCGCCCGGTGAACCAATTATCAATAATCCCCTGAAAGGATTAATAATATTGATCCAGCTTTTCCGTGCCTTACCTTTTAGATTATATAGAGCAGGAAGGTTGATGGAATACTCGGTTTTTAATAATCTTTCTTCCTGCGGAAAAGTTTCATTGAGTTTATTAAATATGTCACCTTTAAATTTCAGTTGTATAATTCTTGACAGGTGAACTGCATCTGTAAGTATTAATATATATCCCAACGCCAACATACCTATATATGCTTCAGTAATTATTTTTTCTGAGGTTGTTAACCAAAAGCAAGCAGTAGATGAAAAGTAAATTACTATTCCTAATATGAAATAAATTACAGTAGTTCTGATATTGTATTTTTCATCTTTTTTCCCCCTTTGCCCCATCACTGAAATGATTAATAAAACAAGGGCCAGAAGCTTTGGTTTTATGAAGCCTGTTATTAATCCTGTTTTACTAAAATTGTATAACAGTCTATCAGTAATAGTGGAAGTTAGATCCCATTGTTTGAAAGCAGTGCTGTTTCCTCATGAGTAATAACATCACTATTAACTACACCTGCACCTTTCATCATTAAAGGAAACGTAAGGGGAGTAAGCATTGCTAATTCAGCTTCACCTAAAACAGGCTTTTCAAAAGGACGCATTGGTAAAGGCTTAATAAAATGTTCTACATCTAACATGGAGTTTAAAACTGTAATGGATTTAATGCGATTACTTTCTTGTGCTGCCATAGATAAACCAACCGGTGTGCCTATGTCGTGAATAAGCAAATGAACTCCATCTATTTTCAATTCATCTAAAAATAAACTGCAAAAGCGTCCGAAGTTGCTGAATGTATAGTCAAAACTTTCCGGTCTGTCAGACAATCCCAAGCCAGGCAGATCAATAGCTAT
>JBPCQG010000403.1:0-3837 GCA_050998315.1 Chitinophagaceae bacterium | reverse complement strand
ATTTTCAGCATCTACCTTTCCCTGAAGATCGATATAATGCGTAAAGTTTTCAACTCTTACGGTATCTAACACGACAAGCTTAGCTTTATCCGCTTTGCCATTTGCAGTGTCAACTTTTGAAATATCCACTTCAAGTTTCTTTATCTCAGAATTAAGATCGGCTTGTTGTTTTTTTAATTTTTTGAGCTGCAACTTCTGATCATTTAAAGCGATGTCTTTTTCTTTCTTACCGGCTCCGCAACTCACCATAAAAATGGAGAATATGGGTATGAAAAATAATTTTATAAACGATTGCATATAGCTTGTATTAATTTTTGATTTTTAATTGGGGTGGTTAAAGTTTTCCCAATGATGACTGGAACCCTATCTTAGCTATTATAGCATTATATAAAGCGTTGAAATAATTTGATTGCGAGGTTTGCCAATCGTTATCGGCCTGCAAAACTTCGAAGCTTGATCCAATGCCTGCTTCAAACTTCTTCTTGGTAGCGTTATAAACATTTTCTGCAAGTGCCATATTTCTTTGCTGCGTATTAAGATTGACAAGGGAATTTTTAAGAACTTCTTTTGACACTGTTTGCTGCAGATCAATTACCTGTTTTACATTTTCAATGTTATTATCAATTTTCTCAACATTCAACTGCGCCTGCTTTACCCTTGCTTTGCGCTGGCCTCCGTCAAAAATGGGAAGGTTTAGATTTAGACCGACGAATGCACTTTTTAACCAGCGCGTGTCTTTGTCGGTAAAGAACTTCTGACCCAACCCGTTCACCGAGTAGTTGCCTGCCAATGCTACAGTCGGCAAGTATCCAAGCTTATTTCTTTTTACATCCAGCTCACGAAAGCGCCTTGTGTAATCAAGTGTTCTTATCTCAGCCCGGTCTTCATACTTAAAGTTTTCGTCGAGCATATTTTCTTTAATGGCTTCTGTTGTCAACTCTTCTTTAAGAACCACAGTGTCTTTTTGAGAAAGTCCTAAAGCGAACTTTAAGGCAGCATAAGATAGGTTAACCGAACTTTCAACAAAACTGGTGGTAGTTCTTAAGTTATTCAATTGCACCTGCACTTTATCTAAATCCAATCTTTCAGCAAAGCCATTTTTAAACATTATTGAATCGTCGTTATATAATTTTTCTAGCCGCCGCACGCCTTCATTTAAAAAGTATAACTGCTTTTGGGCAATCAGGATTGCATAATATCTGCGGTAGGCGCTATCTTTTATTTTTTCCTTTGTTTGCTCGGTAAAAGCATTTGAAAGATCGAGAGCCGTCTGCCTCGCCTGTATTCCCACAAATACATCAGGTTGAAATAATAGCTGCTGAAATCCTGCTCCTGCTGCTACGTTCCAGGGTTGCTGAAAGCTTACCGGCACTAAAGTAGGTGATGGTATGGGCGTGCCTTGTGGCAATATTTTTTCCTTAACCAGCACATTATAGATGCCCGCATCTGCTCCATTTGGAAACAGGATTTGCGGAAGTTTTAGGTAATATTGTGTTCCTGCATTCGCAGTTATTTGTGGTAAAGCTCTTCCTATTATTTCCCTGTTTAAAGCTTCCTGAATTTTGTAATCTACCTGTACATTTTTTAATTCTATTACATTCTTATATGCCAGTTCAACCGCATCCCTAACAATTAATTCGTACCTGTTTTGGGCTTTAGCTACAGTACTTGCCGTTATAAGAAACAGAAATAAATAAGGCAGAACTTTCATCTGTTTACTCATTTTGGTTTTGTTTTAAGTCTTTGTTGTTTGTATTTATCTATTCGTTTATGCGCTTTTAAGGTTGCAATGCCGTATAAGAAATGCTCTAATGTTTGCTTTTCCACATCAACTAAATTATATTTTCGGAAAGGAAAAATTTCCTGGTTAAAGGGAAGAAAGATGGTTTCTAACCTGATTTTTGTTAATACATCCGCATCCAGGTCTTCCCGGTACAAACCTTCTTTAATTCCCCATTCTAAATTTTCTTTTACCATATTGTACATGAAATTCTTCTTGTGCAGGGAAAGCTTTAAAAAAGCCTGGTAATGAAATTTTTCAAGATCATGAAATAGTACAGGATTCAATTCAGCCAAAAATTCCTGCAGGGTATCAATATTTAAAAGAATTTCATGAACAGCATTTTCGGCTTTTATTTTATTCGATCCGCATAATGTTAAATTTCTTTTCAGGTGCACTTCCAAAACCGCTTCTACCAATTCATCTTTATTTTCAAATGATTGATAAATTGTTTTTTTGCTCATTCCTGTTTTTACCGCAATCTCATCCATAGTAACCCTGCGTATACCAAGACAGTTAAAAAGTTCCTGTGCTTTCAGCAAAATTCTTTCTCTTACGTCCATAGGGCATTTTTAAAACAGCACGAAACTATGGAAACGTTTTTAAATTTAAAAGTTTCCACAGTTTTTATTCTAGCTTTTTTGATGAGTGGTATTTTACTGCATCTTTTATGCACTTACAAATTTGACAGCTATTTGTTTGTCTATACGCCTAAGTTGCCCTCAATTTTATTTTACTTTGCCGTGTACCTTTACTAATTATGGACAGTAAACCGAACGATCCCTTAAAGTGGAGTTGGAGAAAATTGTTTCAATATTTTATTCAGGGCCTTATTATCCTTGCCCCGATAGCTATAACAGCATGGGCAGTAATTTCTTTATTTAATTATATTGATAATATTCTTCCCAGTCTTATTCATGCCATTTCGCCTGTAACTATAGAAGTTGATGAAAACGGCAATCTTAGAAAAATTCCGGGCTTAGGTTTTTTGATTGTAATTACCATAGTTATTTTAGTTGGCTGGATTTCGTCTTCTTATATCGTTAGCAAAATGGTTGATTTTTTCGGCCATGTGTTAGAGCGGACGCCGGGAGTTAAATTTATTTACACATCAGTAAAAGATTTTTTTGAAGCCTTTGCAGGCGATAAACGAAAGTTTGACAAACCGGTTTTAGTAAATGTGGATGGCCCTGATATTTGGAGAATGGGCTTTATGACCCAAAGTGAGTTCAAGCATTTCGGGTTGACAAACCACGTTGTAGTATATGTTCCGCATTCGTATGCATTAAGCGGTATTGTGTATATAGTGCCAATAGAAAAAACAAAGCTATTAACCGATATTTCCTCGGCGCAGGCAATGAAGTTTGCCGTAAGCGGCGGAGTAGCAGAAATAAACGAACACATTATTACATGAAAAGAATAGGTTTTATAGGTCTATTCTTATTTATAAGTATTAAGAGTTTTTGCTGGGGTTTTTATGCTCACCAGCGCATAAATTATTTCGCTGTTTTTTTACTTCCTCCCGAAATGATGGTTCTTTACAAACCGAACATTCAGTTCTTAAGCGATCACTCTGTTGACCCTGATAAAAGACGTTATGGAATTGCGGCAGAAGCTCCCCGCCATTATATTGATATTGATTATTATGGCGCATATCCTTATACCGCATTACCACGAAAATGGGAAGATGCGATTGAGAAATTTTCGGAAGATACCATACAGGCAAATGGAATTGTACCGTGGTGGATACCTCTAATGCAGCAGCGCCTTACCACTGCTTTTAAGGAAAAGAACCAGGCTAAAATTTTAAAACTTTCGGCTGAGATAGGACATTATATTGCGGACGCTCATGTGCCTTTGCATGCAAGCTCCAACCACGACGGGCAGAACACAAACCAGAGAGGCATACATAGTTTTTGGGAAAGCCGTGTGCCCGAATTGCTTGCCGAAAGTGAATTTGATTTTATGATTGGAAAGGCAACTTACATTGCCGACGTTCCTAAATACACATGGAGCCGTGTTTTGGAAAGCGCAGCAGCAGTTGACACTGTTTTAAG